>JBBIHZ010000040.1:0-9733 GCA_037446735.1 Deltaproteobacteria bacterium | reverse complement strand
AATATTACATTTATTTTCTCTCAACATGAAAATGTCGCCTGGATTACCGCCTGCGCGGGAATGAGGAGGTTAATAGCGTTATGTAAAGCTACAAACGCTTTTTTAAATGAACTACAAAACAAAGGCTTCTTTTTTCAAAACGTAACAGACCCATTCTTTTTCCGTGATGACTTTTTCCTGGGCCAAGGGCGCGGCGCAAAACTGCTCTTCGATAAGCTGCCGGTCCGGCTCGACGATGCCGGAGATGATGATATAACCGCCGGGCACGAGCAGATTTTTCAGGTGCTCGCGCAGCTCCATCAGCAGTTTGGCGGTGAGGTTGGCGATAATCAGATTGCGCGTTTCGGTAAGTGTCTTCACGTCGCGGTTGATAAATTTTATGTGCTCGTCAACATCGTTAATCGCCGCGTTTTCGCGGGCGATTTCCACGGCTTTTCTGTCGATATCCACGCCGATGACATCCCGCGCGCCCAGTTTGGCGGCGGTGATGCCGAGGATTCCCGTGCCGCAGCCGACATCCAGCACCTTCCAGTTTTTAACTGCGCGCTCTTTCATGATGATATTTTCAATGGCCTCGAGGCACATTCTTGTTGACGCGTGCTGACCGGTGCCGAACGCCATGCCGGGGTCAATTTCAATGACGATGTCGCGGCTGGAGGGAGAATATCTCTCCCACGTGGGTTTGACAATAATATTGCCGCTGACGCGTATCGGTTTGAAGTATTTTTTCCACTGCTCGCCCCAGTCCGGATCGCTTACCGTTTCTGTTTTCAGGGAAGGTCTTTCCATCTCGGGGAAAATATCGGCGAGGCTCGCCAGATAATTTTCGACGGATTTGATTCTTTTTTCCGCGCGCGTATCATGAGGAAAATAGGCCTGAATTGTTTCTGCTTGCGCAGTTTCGGGAAAATCACCGGGAGTTTGCGGCTCGAGTGTTTCCTGAAAAACGCCGTGAGCGCCGGCCTCCGTCAGGAAATTGCCCAAAGCGTCCATCAGCTCGGCGGGAGCGGCTATTTCCACCTTCAGCCATTTTTCCTGCTGCTTTTTCACGGAATGATTCTCCTGTTGTGTTTGTCAGGATATAACCTGTTTTTATCAATAATTCAAGCAGACTCGGGTCGCGCGTAAAACCGGCTATCGCGTCAATCTTGCCTGTGCGGATTTTTATGCCATGCCCGCCAGAAACGGCCTTGCTTGAATTTTGCCATCCTTCATGATAGTTTTTAAAAACTGACCGCGCGTATAAATAAAGGCGCGGCAGAAAGGAAGAAATTGAAATATTATCCTGTTTTCTGGAACATCACCGGTAAAAAATGCGTGGTCGTCGGCGGCGGCGAAGTCGCGCGGAGAAAAGCGCTGCGTCTTATTGACTGTGGCGCGAAAGTGTTTGTCATAAGCCCCGCTTTGACCGGTGAGCTTGCCTCTCTGAAAGAGAAAAGAAAAATCAATCATATCGCCCAGGAATATTCCCCGGAGCATATTGAAGGCGCCGCGCTGGTCATCGGCGCGACGGATGACGACGAGATAAACGCCGCGGTCTCACGCGAAGCGCGCGCGCGGGGAATTCCCGTCAATATTGTCGATGACCCGCAAAAGTGCGATTTTATTTTGCCTTCGCTGGTGGAAAGAGGAGATTTGGCTATTGCCGTGGGCACGGCGGGTAATTCGCCGGCGTTGGCGCGTCATCTGCGCGAGGAGATGGAAAAAACCTACGGTGAAGAATACGCCGCGTTAAATAGTATTTTGGGACAACTGCGCCTCAAAATGAAAAAGAACTCTGAGGTGGGTAAGGCCTGGTTTGAAAAACTTATGGATGCGGGATTGCTCGACGCGCTGCGCCGGAAAAAGCTGGAAAAGGCGAAACAGATTGTCAAGGAAGCAACCGGCGAGGAGGTGGAATTTGAATTTTGAAAATGTTGAGCTGATATTTTTCGCGCTGGCTTTTTTCCTTGCCGCTTTAAGCGCCGCCGGTTATCTTTTTTCCCTGCTGGTCAAAAGAGTGATATTGGCTAAAATATCCACATGGATTCTGGCGGGGGCGTTCTTGCTGCTTACGGCCTATCTGATCGCGGCGGCTTTTAACGCGAATGGATTTACCAATCTGGGGCCGCGCGCGCTTTTCGCATTTTACGCCTGGTCGGCAAGCGCCGTTTATCTTTTTTTGCAATTCAAAACAAAAACAAGGCTGCTCGGAGCGTTTATCGGGCCTCTCGTTTTGTTATTCGTGATTATCGCCGCCGGCCAGGAAGCGGGCAAAGCCATACTGCCGCAGGGCCTGCAAAGCTGGCTTGCCACCACGCACCTGGCGTTATCCATTGTGGGGGAAATTTTGTTTGTGCTGGCGTCATGCGCGGGCGCCATGTTTATCATGCAAAACAGTTTGCTCAAAAGCGGGAAATTCACCTCGATGAGCAGGCTGCTTCCTTCCCTGGGCGATCTGGACAGAATAAATCATCTGTGTCTTTTGTGGGGCTTCCCGCTTTTGAGCACGGGCATCATCGCCGGCGCGTTTTACGCCGCCTTTGTCTGGAAAAACCTATGGACGTACGCCCCGAAAGTTATCTGGTCTTTTATCGCGTGGGTTGTTTACGGCGTACTGCTTCATCAGCGCCTGGCCCTCGGCTGGAAGGGATTCCGCATGGCCGCCTTATCGTGCATCGTGTTTTTGCTTCTGTTACTGACTTATATTTTGGTGAAACTTTGTTTTTCATCTTTGCATGACTTTGTTTGAAAATGATTATACTTATCGGGTTAAACCATAAGACAGCTCCTCTGGCTGTGCGGGAAAGGCTTTTCGCCGGTTGTGAAGAAGCGCAAGACTTGCTGCCGGAATTTCTCGCTATCGAGGGCGTGGCGGAAACGCTGTTTCTTGCCACCTGCAACCGCGTGGAAGTGATTGCGGTTATCGAGGATAATCCGGAAACAATCGCCAAGCTGAAAACAGCGCTGATGAAAAAAGGCGGATTGACAGATGATGAATCCGCCTGCCTGTACACGTACCGAGATGATGAAGCGATCAAGCATTTGTTCCGGGTCACCGCCAGTCTTGATTCGCTGGTGATGGGAGAGACGCAGATTCTCGGCCAGGCAAAGGACGCCTACCGGCAGGCGCTGGCGCAAAACGCGACAAGCGTGGCGCTCAACCGCCTGATGCACCGCGCTTTCCGCGCGGCCAAACGTGTACGCACAGAAACAGGCATTGCCGCCAACCCGGTTTCGGTGAGTTTTGCCGCGGTGGAACTGGCCAAAAAGATATTCGGGACGCTCGCGGGCAAAAAAATTCTGATTGTCGGCGCGGGGGAGATGGCGGAACTCACCGGCACGCATCTGGTGGGCAACGGCGCGGAAGAAATCACCGTGGCCAACCGTTCGGGGGCGCAGGCCGCGGCGTTGGCGGAAAAATTTCACGGCCGGGCTGTCGGACTGGAGGCGCTTGATGACGCTCTCTCTCATGCCGATATCGTGATTAGTTCCACCGGCGCCCCGTCATACATCATTACGGAGGATATGCTGCGTCAGGCGTTGCGCAGAAGAAAAAATCGCCTGCTCTTTTTAATAGACATCGCCATGCCGCGCGATATAGACCCGGCCGCGGGCGATATCGAAAATGTATACCTTTATAACATAGATAACCTGCAGGATATTGTCGATGAAAACGTGAAAATGCGCCGCCGCGAAGCGCTCAAGGCCCAAAAGATCGTTGACGAAGAGGTGGCGCAGTACAGCGGTTGGCTCAAAGAGCTCGAAGCCGTGCCGACTATTGTTTCGCTGCGCACGAAGGCGGAAAAAATTGTCCGCGCGGAGCTGGAAAAAGCGCAAAGCTGGATGAACGGCATGGGAAACGGCGATAAGGAGAAGATTGAGGCGCTGGTTCAGGGCATCGTTAATAAAATACTGCACGCGCCGGTGGCGGTGATGAAAGAGGAAAGCGCCGAGTTTAACTCGCAGGATATTGTGGCCGCGGCGCGTCAGCTTTTTCGCCTGGATGAATAAAAAGGAGATTGTGTGCAAATAAGATAGGAACGCGCGGCAGCAAGCTCGCGCTGGCGCAGACGAATCATGTTGTGGAAGCCTTGAAAAAGATCGCGCCGGAAACCGAGACCGAAATCCGCGTGATTAAAACCAGCGGCGATATTATGCAGGATGTATCGCTTTTGCAGATCGGCGGCCAGGGCGTTTTTGTCAAGGAAATCGAAGAGGCATTGCTTGCCGGAAGCATTGATCTGGCGGTGCACAGCATGAAGGACGTGCCCGGGCAGACGCCTGAAGGATTGATTTTTGCCGCGATTATGAAACGCGAAGACGCGCGCGACGTGCTGGTTTCCCGCGACAATGTGAAGATCGAGTTTATGCCCAAAGGGGCGAGAATCGGCACCGGGTCACTGAGGCGCGCCGCGCAGATT
The DNA here is from genome assembly GCA_037446735.1 of Deltaproteobacteria bacterium. Taxonomy (GTDB): domain Bacteria; phylum Desulfobacterota; class Syntrophia; order Syntrophales; family Smithellaceae; genus UBA4810. The sequence goes on along the minus strand of JBBIHZ010000040.1, from coordinate 5,330 downwards.
AAAGCCATGCTGCCGGATGTGAATATTGTTCCTCTGCGCGGCAATATCGACACCAGGCTCAAAAAAATAGAGAAGGAAAACCTCACCGGTGTTATCCTGGCCGCAGCGGGAATGAAAAGGATGGGCTATCTGGAAAAGATAACGCAGTATTTACCTGTTGAACTTATGTTGCCGGCGGTAGGACAGGGGGCGCTGGGCTTACAGATAAAAAAGAACGACGGGGAATTGGCCGGAATTTGCGGCAAGCTAAATCATCCGCAGACGTATGCGGAAATCAGCGCGGAGCGCGCTTATCTGCGGGAATTAGGCGGCGGCTGTCGTCTGCCCATCGCGGCCTATGGGCTTCTGGAAAACAAAAGACTCACGCTGGAAGGTTTATTGGCCGCGCCCAACGGTTCGACGGTTATCAGAGATAAAGTATGGGGGGAAATAACAGAGGCCCAAGAACTGGGGAAAAAATTGGCGGATTTAATTTTGGAAAAAGGCGGCAAAAAGCTGCTGGATTTGATGTGCTGATATGACAAATCAAAAAACAAAATCAGGCAAGGTTTTTATCATCGGCGCGGGGCCGGGAGACGCGGGTCTGATTACGCTTAAAGCCGTGGAAGCGCTGCTGGCCGCTGATCTTGTCGTTTACGACAATCTCGTTAACGAAGAGCTGCTGAAATTCGCGCCGCCACAGGCAAGATTTATTTACGCGGGTAAAAAAGGCGGCGATCACACACTGCCGCAGGAACAGATCAACGAATTGCTGGTGAGGGAGGCGCAGGCGGGCAATACCGTGGCGCGCCTCAAAGGCGGTGATCCTTTTATCTTCGGGCGTGGCGGCGAAGAAGCGCAGATGCTTGCGGAGCATAATATCGCTTTCGAAATCATTCCCGGCATAACCTCGGCCATCGCCGTTCCGGCTTACGCCGGCATTCCGCTCACCCACCGGGGCTTCACTTCGACCGTGGCGTTTGTGACCGGGCATGAGGACCCGACGAAAGAAAAAAGCGATATCGACTGGCCGGCGCTCGCCAAAATCGGCACGCTTGTTTTTCTGATGGGCGTGAAAAATCTTCCGCAGATTACTAAAGAGCTCATTAAAAACGGCAAAGCGCCGGAAACGCCGGTGGCGCTGATCCGCAACGGCACTCTGCCCACTCAGCAGGTTCTGGTGGGCATGCTTTCCAATATTGTGATCCTGGCGCACGCCAATGATTTCCGCCCGCCGGCTATTCTGGTAGTGGGTGACGTGGTTGACCTGCGCGACTCTTTGCGCTGGTTTGACAATAAGCCGCTCTTCGGCCTAGGCGTGGTGATAACGCGTCCCGAGCGTCAGGCCGATGAGCTGGCGCGTCTGCTTCTGGAGCAGGGCGCCAATCCTATTTCTTTTCCTACCATCGCCATCGAGCCTCCCGATGACTGGGGCGAACTGGACAAAGCGCTTGAGCAACTGGGAAGTTATGACTGGATTATTTTCACCAGCGCCAACGGCGTGCGTTTCTTTTTCGAGCGCCTGCGGCAAAAAGAAAAAGACATCCGGGATTTAAAAGGAATAAAAATCTGCTGCATCGGCCCGGCGACAGCCGGCCAGATTGAGGAAAAAGGTATCAGCGTCGATTTGATACCGGAAGAATTTATTGCCGAAGGCATTCTGAAATCTTTTGCCACTTTGGATCTGCGCGGCAAGAAAATTCTTCTTCCCCGCGCCGCCCAGGCGCGCGATATTTTGCCGGAAGGCCTCAAGAAAAAGGGAGCCGTGGTCGATGTTGTGACGGCGTATCGGACGATAAATTCCGGCAGGAAAAAAGAGGATTTCCTGGCGCTGCTCGATGCGCACGTGGTGGATGTGATTACCTTCACCAGTTCCTCAACTGTTACCAATTTTGTGGAAATAATGGGGAAAGATTTCGTCCCGCCGCCGCGGGTGCGCGTTGCCTGTATCGGCCCGGTTACGGAGGCTGCCGCGAAAAAGGCAGGATTTTCGGTCGATATCGAACAGAAAGAATACACCATGCAGGGGCTTGTGCAGTCTTTAATGGATTGTGATAAGACCAGATGCTATCCCAAGGACGTGAAGTGATAAAATGATTGGTGTTTCCAAATTATACTGCGGCGCGGCGGAGCCGTCCGATGTGCTGCGCTACAACAGGAAATCAGGAGATTTGCCCTCGCACCTGCTGCAATTTTCCGCGGACAAGAAACCCGTAGTTGTCTGGAACATGACGCGCCGCTGCAATCTAAAATGCGTGCATTGCTATTCCGCATCCGCCGATATTAATTATCCCGATGAATTGACCACGGACGAAGGAAAAAAGCTGATTGATGATTTGGCGGCCTTCGGGGCGCCGGTGATTTTGTTTTCCGGCGGCGAGCCGCTTATGCGCCCGGATTTGCCGGAGTTGGCGCAATACGCCACCGATAATGGCATGCGCGCGGTTATTTCCACCAACGGCACGCTGATTACGAGGGACATCGCCGCGAAACTCAAGAAAATCGGTTTATCCTACGTGGGAGTAAGCCTGGACGGGCTGGAAAAAACGCATGACCGTTTCCGCGGCACAAAAGGCGCGTTTGACAAAGCCATGGAAGGCATCCGTAACTGCCGGGAAGCGGGCATTAAAGTTGGTATCCGCTTTACGGTGAATAAGCGCAATCTCGCCGATGTGCCGGCGATGTTTGATTTGCTCAAAAAAGAAAAAATTGAGCGGCTTTGCTTTTATCATCTGGTTTACACGGGCCGCGGCTCCAAGCTGCGCGACGAGGATTTAACGCACGAAGAAACCCGCGCGCTTCTGGATTTGATTGCCGCCCGGACAAAAGAAATGTTTGAAGAAGGTCTCGCGCCCGAAATACTCACCGTGGATAACCACGCCGATGGGCCGTATCTTTACCTGAAAATGAAAAAAGAAAATCCCGCCCGCGCCAAGGAAATACTCGAGCTTCTGGAGATGAATGAGGGCAATTCCACGGGCCACGGCATCGGCTGTGTCAGCTGGGACGGCGAAGTTTATCCGGATCAGTTCTGGCGCAACCGGCCGCTGGGCAACATCCGGCAGAAACCTTTCAGCAAAATCTGGACAGATAAGCAAAACGAATTTTTGATGAAATTGAAAGATAAGAAACCGTCTTTGCGCGGCCGCTGCGCGGCCTGCGCGTGGCTCAATGTCTGCGGCGGCAATTTCCGCGCGCGGGCGGAAGCGGCGGGCGATGTCTGGGGAGACGATCCCGCCTGCTATTTAACGGACGAAGAAATAGCAAAAAAGGAGTAAGTCATGCAATTTCCCGATTACCGCCTAAGGCGGCTTAGAAAAAACGAAAATTTCCGCCGGCTCGCGCGCGAAACAATCATCAGCGCCGATAATCTTGTTTACCCGCTTTTTGTTGTGAGTGGTAAAGGCGTGAAAAAATCGATTGCTTCCATGCCCGGCCATTTTCAGCTGTCGGCGGATAATCTGGTCAAAGAAGCCCGCGAGGCGCAGGCGCTCAAAATTCCGGCGTTGCTGCTTTTCGGCATTCCCGATAAAAAAGATGAAAAAGCAAGCGGCGCTTACGCCAAAGACGGAATTATCCAGCAGGCGATAAAGGCCGTGAAAGACACCGCGCCGGAAATACTAGTGATTACGGATGTCTGCCTTTGCGAATACACCAGCCACGGTCATTGCGGCATTGTGGAAGACGGGTGCGTGCTCAATGACGCCACGCTGGAGCTTTTGGCAAAAACCGCGCTTTCCCAGGCGCAAGCCGGCGCGGACATGGTGGCGCCTTCGGCGATGATGGACGGGCAGGTGGGAGCCATCCGCGAGGCCCTGGATGAAAACGCGCTTGAGGATATTCCCATCATGGCTTACGCGGCGAAATACGCTTCGGCTTTCTACGGGCCTTTTCGTGAAGCGGCCGAAAGCGCGCCGCAGTTCGGCGACCGCAGAGCTTATCAGATGGATCCGGGAAATGCCGATGAAGCCATCCGGGAAATTTCCCTGGATGTGGCCGAAGGCGCGGACATCATCATGGTCAAACCCGCGCTTCCCTATCTGGATATAATTTATCGCGCGAAGCAGGAATTCGACCTGCCGCTGGCGGCTTATAACGTGAGCGGTGAATATTCCATGATTAAAGCCGCGGCGCAGGCGGGCTGGCTCGATGAAGAAAAAACAATGCTGGAGTCGCTTACCGCCATCAAGCGCGCCGGCGCGGACATCATCATCACTTACTGGGCCAAGGACGCCGCCCGCCTGCTGAATGAATAGAGGAGGCAGTATTTCATTAATATTGATTTGCTGACATTTAGAAAAACTCTTCAATGACCACTGTCTTTGATCTGCATATTCACACGCGAAAATATTCCGACTGTTCTTTTATCCATCCGGAGGAACTAATCGCGCAGGCGCTGGAAGCCGGCCTGCAGGGCATCGCGCTTACCGAACACGGTATGCGCTGGCCGGATGAAGAATTTGCCAAACTTGATCAATTTGCCCGGCCGCACGGGCTTGTTCTGATAAACGGACAGGAAATTTCCGCCAGGAACGATAAAAATACAATAGAAGGAGATTTTCTGGTTTTCGGAGTCAAGTATAGCCTTACCGGCAGTTACACCGCTCTGGATTTGGCGGAGGTGGTGCATAATCAGGGCGGAATTATCATCGCCGCGCATCCCTATAAGCTGTCGCGCCGGGGGAAAACCCATTATTACGGCGCGGGAGACAAAATTTATCAGCTGCCCCTTGACGCGATTGAATTATATCATCCGGACCATTCTCCTTTAGCCGTGTCCAAAGCACAAAAAGCTATGCAAAAACTGGGAGTTCCCGGTGTGGGCGGCTCCGACGCGCATAAAATCTTTGACGTCGGGGCATGTGTGACGTTATTCGACAAGCAGGTTACAAATGATCTCACTTTTATTGAACAAATCCGCATGGGTAAGGCAAGCGCGGAAAAACGGCGCTAATGCACAAAAAACCCTTTAGTTGTATAAGGCGAATTATTGCGCAAAGATGTATCAAGAGCCGGTCAGGCCGGCGGGTAATCAAAAGCGGGGAAACGAGTATCTTTATCCACCCTGACATCCCCGCTTTACAGAAGATAAGTCTTTAGAATACTTTAAAATAAAACAATATATAAATAATGATTACCGCAATCAGTACCGCCAATAAAACAAAATTAAACTTGCGTTTTTCTTTTACCATAGTCATGACGCCACCTCCTGTTTTTATTATTAGTGTAACTGCCGGCCGGAATTGACCCGAATTATAAAGATGCAGACCTGGTATGTCAAGAAAATCGTTTTTCATTGTAAGTAGCAAATGATTTGTCCGGTTATGTAGCACATAAACTGTCCGGTTGAT
>JBBIHZ010000039.1:4989-11377 GCA_037446735.1 Deltaproteobacteria bacterium | reverse complement strand
TCGAATTTACGCGCTTCAATTTCCAAAGAATCAAGCTGAGAGAGATCGGCCATTTTCCCGTAATCCGGATGGCGGAAGAGGGCGTTATCGTCGAAATTTATTTTGCAGTCCATGGCCAAAAGTCGCCCGTCTTTGGTGACAGCGAGAGGATTTATTTCCAGAAGCGCGCAGTCTTTTTCCAGCAGAATCCTGTAAAGACTCTGAATAAGTTTTACGCCCTCATCAATAAAGTTGCCTGGTAAGCCGAGAGAAACACACACCCGGCGGGCATGGTAGGCTTTTATTCCGATAAAGGGATCAATATTAAGAGTGATGATTTTATCCGGAGCAGTACGCGCCACTTCTTCGATATCCATACCGCCTTCCGCGGAAGCAATCAGGCAGTAACGTGACGAACGCCGATCCAGGGTGAAAGAAAGGTAATATTCTTTTTCCACGTCGATTATTTCTTCGACGAGCAGTCTTTTTACCGGCAGGCCGCGGGGGCCTGTCTGCAAGGTGATGAGTCTTTTTTTGAAAAGTTCCTTAGCCGTGTCACAGACCTGAGCCGCTTCACGCACGGTCTTGATGCCGCCGGCTTTTCCTCTGCCGCCTGCGTAAACCTGCGCCTTGAGCACACAATCACAGGTGAATTTCTGATACGCTTTCTGGGCCTGGCGCGCGGATTTTACCGCGCAGCCGCGAGGGATGTTAATACCGTACGCTTTTAATATTTCTTTGGCCTGATATTCGTGAATATTCATTTAAAACCATCAATCTGAAACGCAATCAGCGTTTTTTTAAGCTCTGTTCGGCGCGAAACCCAGCGCGGCATTGGCCACGATCATCGTATGCATGTTGGAAGTTCCTTCCAGCGTTTCAAATTGTTTGGAGTCGCGAAGAAATCGGCCGCAGGGATATTCCTCGGAATAGCCGAAGGAACCAAACAATTTCATGCATTCATTGGCCGCGTGGACGACTTCCTTGGCGCCGTAGAGTTTGGACATGGAGGTTTCCATGACATTGGGCAGTCCCTTATCTTTGAGCCAAGCCGCTTTATAGACGAGATAGGAAAGGGCTTCATGACCCATTTTCATTTCCGCGATTTGCTGCTGAATCAGCTGATATTTCCCGATAGGCTGGCCGAATTGCGATCTTTCATTGGCGTATTTGATAGATGCCTCCAGAATCGCGCCGGATAAACCCAACGCGCCCGCCGAGCAACCCAGGCGTGTCGCGTTCAACTGCGTCATGCACATCTGGAATCCTTGATTGACTGTTCCCAGAACGAGTTTCTTGGGAACTTTGACATCTTCAAAAGTAATTTCCGCTGTATCGGAAGCAAGCAGGCCGACTTTTTCGTGAAGCTTTTTACGCGTAATACCGGGCAGGGAATAATCCATGATAAAGCAGGTTATCCCCTTTGCGCCGGCGTCCTTGTTTGTTTTTACATAGAGCAGACCATGATTGCTTACCGTGCCGTTGGTAATCCACATTTTGTTGCCGTTGAGCAGGTAATAATCTCCCTTATCTTCGGCTAAACATTTCATACCGGCGACATCGGAGCCGACATCGGTTTCGGTCATGGCGAAACTGCCGACGTATTCACCGCTGACGAACTTGGGGATATAATGCTGTTTTTGTTCTTCAGTGCCGAATTTTTGAATGGTGAGGGAAGGTCCCCAGCACTGCATGTTGAAGGCCATGCGCCAGGAAGTGTGCACTTTGGCGATCTGTTCGATAACCAGCACGCCTTCGAGAAATCCCATGCCATTGCCGCCGTATTTTTCATCAATGCAGAAGCCGAAAAAACCAAGCTCGGCCATTTTATCAAAGATTTCCTTACGCCAGTGCTGATTTTTTTCGTCCTCCTCAACATGCGGTTTAATTTCGTTTTCGGCAAAGTTTTTTGCCATATCCTGCAATATTTTTTGTTCTTCCGTTAATGTATAATCCATTTTTTTCTCCCCCGATTATTCCTTGGTTTATTTTCTTTCCACAATCAGACAGATGCCCTGGCCGCCGCCACCGCAAATTGTTTCCAGTCCGAATTGCTTGTTTTGTCTGACCATTTCGTTGATGAGTGTGGTTAAACGCATCGCGCCGGTAGCGCCGATGGGGTGCCCCAGAGAAATACCGGAGCCGTTAACATTGACTTTTTCTTCCATGGCTTTATCATCCAGGCCGGAAAGCCGCGCGTCGGCGATTGTCTGCACGGCGAAAGCTTCCTGAACCTCGACCAATCCTATCTGATTTATTTTCACGTTTATTTTCCGCAGCGCTTTTTCTACAGAAGCCGGCACGGCTGGATAGGTGAGCGTGGGATTGGTCGCCGCCACCGCGCAGGAACGGAAATAAACCAACGGTTTTATCCCCATCTCTTTTGCTTTTTTTTCTGAGGCCAGGAGCACCACGGACGCTCCGTCATTTTCCGAAGACGAATTGCCGGCGGTACAGACGCCGTCGGCGTAGACAGGTTTTAATTTTGCAAGTTTGTCCAAGGTTGTTTCACGCCTCGGTCCTTCATCGACGCTGAACCATACAGGTTGACCGCTTTTGTCTTTGCCTATCTGCACGGGCACGATTTCTTCAGTGAATTTTCCGGCATCCTGCGCCGCGATAGCCCGCTGATGACTCCTGAGGGCCCACTTGTCCGCTTCTTCTCTGGTTATTTTTTCTTTTTTTGCCGCGGTTTCCGCCCAGGTCATCATGGAACTCAATTCACCGTAGCGGGCAATCGGCTGAGACATAACCCGCGCGCGTTGAATACGGTCGTAAAAGGGAATTCCCCACATCGCCAGCGCGCCGTGACCCCGCGGCATAAAACCGTATTTTTCATGGCCTTTACCTCCCAAACCCCATTTGATATCACCGGGAATATAAAGCTCGGCCTGACTCATCGAATCCATGCCGCCCGCGATAACAACATCGGCATTGCCGGTCTGAATTTTCATCGCGCCGTAAAAAATCGCTTCGAGGCCTGAGCAGCAGCGCCTGTCCAAAACCACTCCCGGCACCGTGTCCGGCCAGCCCGCTTCCAGCACGGCCATGCGCGCGCCGTTGGCGCATTCGCCGTTCTGATACGCGCTTCCCATAATTACGTCATCAATCACAGCGGGATCCAATCCGATACGTTTAACCGCTTCCTGCAAAACAGCCGCGCCCAGTTTATATACAGGCACGTCTTTGAGGGAACCACCATAAGCGCCAATAGGCGTGCGCACACAACTTAAAAAAACGACATTTTCCATAACGCCATCCAGTCTTATAAGTTTAAATCTTTTCTGGGTTTCTTTTCACCGGAAGTGTAATCATACCAGCCCTTGCCGGTCTTCTTACCCAAGTCTCCCGCCTGTACCATTTTTTCCATCAGAAGAGGCGGGCGGAATTTCTGGTCTTTATAACCTTCGTAAAGAGTGCGAAAAACATTGAGGCCGATGTCGATGCCCACTGCGTCGTTCAATTCAAATGGCCCCATCGGGTGATTGAGCCCCAATTTTACCGCCTTGTCGATATCTTCGAGAGTGGCCACGCCTTCGAGCAGACAGTTAAACACCTCGGCGCGGAAGGCGGCATTGATGCGGTTAACCAGAAATCCCGGCACGTCTTTGACGCGCACCGTGTCTTTTTTTAAACTTGCGGCGAGCTCTTCGGTAACTTTAATCGTCTCCGGTGAAGTTTTCAGGCCGGGAATAACCTCGACCAGTTTCATTACCGGCACGGGACTAAAGAAATGCATCCCGATAAATTTATCAGGCCGTTTAACCGTAGTCGACAACGATGAAATGGGGATGGAAGAAGTGTTGCTTGCAAAAATAATGTCTTGCGGGCAAACAGTATCAAGTTTTTCAAAGATTGCTTTTTTAACTTCAAAATTCTCAAAAGCTGCCTCAATGACAAAATCAGCCTGCTTGACGTCATCAAGAGAAAGCGATTGGGCAATACGCGACAAAATCGCATCCTTGTCGGCAACGGTAATTCTTTCTTTTTTTATTTGTCCATCAAGGTTTTTGGCAATGGCGTTTAACCCTTTAGCGACAAGTTCACTTTTTACATCATTCATGATGACGTTATAACCAGCCTGTGCCGCGACCTGGGAAATGCCGGAACCCATCAATCCGGAGCCGATAACCATGATATTTTTTATTGCCATAAATTTATTCTCCTGAAGTCAAACAATATTCTATATTTTAACAGAAAATTCAGCAAAGTTCGTACCATTTGAAAATTTATCGGATCACCAAAGACGGAAAATATCTTCCTGACAACTACGAGGAAGAAGAAAATTCCTTAATAATTAAATAACATTTATAATTTATAAATCCATGTAGTCGGACATTGACGTCAGCTGCTGATTAATATTGACGGCTTTACTTGTGAGTCAAAAATAATATTGACACATCTGTATTTATTATATACATTTTTAATAAATTATGAGGTGAAAATGCAAGAAATTTTTGAAAAATTAGTAAAAGATATAGTACAACCAGCTATTATAATTGATAAAAACAAGAATGTATTATATGTGAACACTTTTTTTACAAACAAATTTTTACTTAAAACAGATAAGCAGAGTAATCTTCGAACAACGTCTCTCTTAAATTCTTTAAATATTGAATCATTAGACGATAAATCGTTTTCCGACATTAAGTTCACTGTTTTGGACCAGAGGGAAAGAATTAATGTATCTGTATACAGATTAAACACAAAGGAAAATTTGAAAAACATTTTTTTAGTACTTTGCCAGACAAACAAAGATGAAGCTGAAAAAGAAATAAAACCGGCGGCTTTCAATACAGAGGAAAGTTTAGACACCGATATCTTAGAGCAGGAATTCAAAGAATTAATCGGGAGAAATATCGCCTTTAAAAGGGCGCTGGCCCTCGCGCAGCGCGCGGCAAAATCAAATATTTCCGTTCTGATAACCGGGGAAAGCGGCACTGGAAAGGAAATATTAGCGCGCGCTATTCATAAAGCGAGCACGCGCTTTGCGAAACCTTTGATTGATGTCAATTGCGCGGCAATTCCCGATACCCTCATCGAGAGCGAACTTTTCGGTTACGAAAAGGGCGCTTTTACCGGCGCCAAGGCCGAAGGAAGAAAGGGATATTTTGACGAAGCACATGAAGGAACAATTCTCTTGGATGAGATCGGAGACGCATCATTGCAGACGCAATCGAAACTGCTGCGTGTTCTGGAAGAAGGAACATTCAAAAGAGTAGGCGGCACGAAAAACATCAAGGTTGATGTCCGTATAATATCCTCAACTAACAGGGATTTAACCGCGCTTATCGAACAAAAGAAGTTCAGGGAAGATTTATTCTTCCGGCTTAACGCCTTTACGATTTTCTTGCCTCCGTTGAGGCAAAGAAAGGAAGATATTGAGCTCCTAGTCGACCATTTTCTCAAGTCGAACAGCGATATTGCAAATAGCAAGTTTCAATTATCTTCCTCGGCGATGGATATTCTCAATTCATATAACTGGCCGGGCAACGTACGGGAACTGAAAGGCGTCGTAAGTTACGCTGTTAATATGAGCGCGAACAATTATATCAGGCCAAATTCTTTGCCGAATTTCCTCTTCGCGCCGGGACAGACACATGATACAGATGCGGATATTTCATCTTCTAATGACGATTATTTAAATCTCGTACAGGCAACTGAGGAGTTGGAAAAAAAGCTTATCCGCAGGGCGCTGGAACAGACTTCCAACAAAAGCATGGCGATAAAAAAATTGGGGATTAGCCGCCGGACTTTTTATCAAAAGATTAAAAAATATGGTTTAGATTATAAGGCACAAGAATAATATTTGGAACGAATTATGCATTCATTAATGATGAGCGCTGAGGATAAAACCAAATTGAAAAAAAACGAGCACGTGACAATTGTGGAAATATCGCCGCGAGATGGTTTGCCCGCTTTGGGCAAGAGCCTTTCCACGGACGATCATGTTTTATTCATCAATAAATTGTCCAAATCCGGATTCAAAAAAATTGAATGTGCTTCCTTTTTGCACCCGCGCCTGCTGCCGGCTAAATATGACGCGGAAAAGATTGTCGAGGGAATTAATAAAGAGACGGGTGTAACCTATGTGGGCGTGGTGCCTAATGAAATCGGCTGCCGCCGGGCATTGGTGACCCAGGTTGACGAGATTCTGATGCTTGTTGCCGCCAGTGACGCTTTTAATAAAGTCACCATGGGTAGGACGCTTAAAGAGACGCTAAACAAGACGCTGCCGGCAATTTTCGAAGCCACGGCAAAAAGCTCCAAAACCGTCCGCATTTACATTCTTACCGCTTTTGGCTGTCCCTACATCGGATTAATTTCTCCGGATGAAATAACGCAGCTGATTTTAAGATTATCTTACATGGGCGCAAAAGAAATATCCCTGGTCGATTCCACCGGCATG
>JBBIHZ010000039.1:0-4953 GCA_037446735.1 Deltaproteobacteria bacterium | reverse complement strand
AAAGCTGGCCGTTCATTTTCACAATACCAGGGGTACCGCGATCGCCAATTGTGTCGCCGCTTACGAAGCCGGGGTGAGAATATTTGATACTTCTTTAGGAGGCATGAGCGGAACACCTTACGGATCGATGGAACTTGATTTAGGTTATTGGAACATGCCAACGGAAGACCTGGTCTATTTATTCGAGCAGATGGGCATCAAAACCGGAATTGATAAAAAGCTGCTTCTGGATTCTGTGGCGACGGCGGAAAATTTCGCGGGATTTCCATTGCCGGGACATCTTTTAAGGGCCAATACATCGGCCAGTGAAACAGAAATACCTCAGCAAATGAAAGCGGCGATACATCTCGATATGTAAATTTATTTATAATCCGCGCGAAACTTATTTTATTCTTTGCGATTCTTCTGAACCGAGAAAATAACGTTTGGGATCAAAACAGCGTATAAAAAGAACTTCATCATCGTCCGGCGTGCTTAAAACCCGCAGCTTGTCTTTTATTTTTAATTTCCACCCGCACTGCTCTTGAATGTTACGCACGCATTCTTCTGCGGACGCCTTTGCATTTAAAGGCACGTAAGCAGTAAGCTTCAGCTCATCGCTTCCCGCCTCTTTTTCGAATATCCCCATTTGAGAGACGACGGTGGAAACCCTTGCGCCGGGGGAAGTTATATAATCAACTTTTTCCAGAAACCGATCCCTGGTTTGTTCCAGGGTGACTATTGTTTCGCTGGATCCGGAAGCCACATCGTTGGCTCCGCCCGAGCCGACAAGAAATGGCCCGCCCGTTATTTTTGTGGTGTTCACGTTGCCGAATTTATCCACTTGCCCAGCGCCGATTATGCCGATACTGGAAGTCTGCGCGCCACTCATAAAAATGGCCAGCGACGTAAAAATGTCGGAAATCATCCGGCAGGAAGGTATGTTGCGTAGATTGAATACGTAGGGGTCAGCAGGCTGCGGAGTATATCCGTAATAGCCGATTTCCGCGACAAGCTCCAAAGGATAGCCCCGGCGTTTTAAATTATAATAAGCCAACCACGCGGCCAGATTGGAAACACCAATGCCGCAAAGCGCAAGACGGTAATTTTTTGTCTGGATTATTTCTTCAAGTTTGCGCGCCGCAACGCTGACTAATATTTCCGCTGTTGTTGGATGCACGGGTGAAGAAAGACGGCCGGACATTTCGGATAACTCCGAAATCCAGGAATCGTTTTGAATTTTTCCTTTGAGATGCCAGATGCGCTTTTGACCGAGCAGGCTAAGAAAGTCATCATGGGTTTTGCACCCCAGCACCCATTTATCAACCCAGTTCTGATAATCTTTCGCGCTGCGGGAAGCTCTTCTGGCCTCCATTATCCATTCTTCATCCTCGCCATAGCCTTCCATTTCATCAATTCCCAGGGCGTGAATTCCCATGGGGAAACCACCCATGGGAGTCGGGCAAACGGCTTTGACGATATAACCGGGGAGCCTGGTCATATGCGCGTGGCGACGGATGAAATCCGCGTCGACAATTTTTTCCACGGTAACGATAACCCCGTTTTTCGCGGCCAGCGCGCCGTAATGATTTCCGGAATGAGGCACGGACATAATAGTATTGCCATCAGCATCCGCCGCCCATCCGTGCGCGATAGCGATGTCCGGATTGTAGGCCTTCACGACATTCGCCGTGGTGTTTTTGTTGAAAGGATCGGAAATTTGAGAAAAGGAATCGGTGTTAATTTGTTCCATTGAAGAACCGCGGATAGATTTAGTGGGGAAAAAAGGAATGCCCATGGCGCCGGCGATGAAACGAAGCACGATGGTTAGCTGAGTCCAGTTTTCAATTTCCACAGAGCCATCGTCAAAACACCTAGAAAGAATCGGATTAGGACAGGGGAAAGGGTAACCATCACCGTTAAATGCCGATATTATTTTTTTGCATAGTTTTCCGTGCGCAAAAAGGGCCAGATTATAAGAGCCGCCGGATATACCGGCGAGAGTAAACTCGGGATTTTTACCCCAATACCGGCGCGCGATCTCAAAGAATATTGCCGTAGGCGTGCTCATACCGTTGCCGAACTGAATACTCATGCCCGGCTGGATGAAGCGGCTTACCGCTGCGGAAAGTTCCATTATTTTTCCCTCTCCAGAGCTTTCATTATATGATAATTTATCCTGAAGAAAGTTTTTCAGCCCCACATCCATTTGGCAACCCCTGTCATTTTTTGTTCTTTTATATACTGAAATTTTGTCACGACGGCAAATTGAAAAAATAATCAGCTTATTCAGAAGAAAACGGTTCATTAAAACGCGCAAAAATCATTTTAAATATCTTGACACTAAACCTATATCTCCATATAATTTCGGCAAATAGAGGTTTTTTATAAAGGATTTGTTCTTTTTTTTGTGTTTTATGCGGAAAAATGAAAGCTTATTTTACGTCGGCATAGCCAGGTTTTCATTTAAGTTATATTCGAAATAAACTGAAAAAGGGAGAAACGAGTGAACGTCAGATACTGGCTATCTAAATTTTCACTGCCCCAAAGAGACCTCTATTACAAAATTACCATCATTTTTGCCCTTTTTTTTATTGTCCCGGTCGCGGCGATAATCTATTTTGCCTTTCGCTACAATGTTATTCAGGATAAAAACATCCCGCTGTTTTTTCTGGTATTGCTGATTTTCTCCTTCATCGGTTACCGATTGTTGCGCAGCCTGGTTGATTACATAAAATCAATTTCTCTATCCATATCAAAAACCATAGAGGAAGAAATTTCCCACAAGCCGATTATCGCGGCCAGGGATGAATTGGGCAATATTGTCCAGTCTTTTAAAATTTTGGAGGGCGAACTTAAAGAAAAATTTTTCCATCTGGAAAAAAAGACCGAGGAACTGGCCACGCTTAAAGAGCTGTCCGACCTTTGCTATATAACTTTTAAACCGGAAGACTTGCTCTATATAACTTTGGAGCGCGCCTTAAAAATCGTAGATGCCGATGTGGGATCAGTTCTGGTTTTAAAAAAACCAAACGATGACGCGTTTGTGGTGGAAGCAAATATCGGTCTGGATGACTACGGGAAGAAAGGGATGATTATCCCTTTTGATGATAGCATTGCCAAATATGCCGTTATCAATAAATCACCTCTCCTTGTGGATGACATTGAGACGGATAACCGCTTCCGCAGAATATCCCGCGCGCATTATTCAACAAAATCTTTTATCTGCATGCCTTTAAAAACAAGCAAAGACGTTTTGGGCGTGCTGACTATCTCGCGCAGGAAGTCAGACAAAACATTTACACAGGAAGACATAAATGTTCTGACGCCGCTTTTGAGTAACGCCGCTTTTACTTATGACAATCTGCATCTTTTGTCAGACCTGCAGGATTTGCAAAAAATTATGCGTTCACTGGGAAGAATATCCACCACGGTTAATTCGAGCCTCCGGGGCGAGGAACTACTTCAGACAATCTTCCAGGAGATGAAAAAGATTATTCCCTGTGATATCATCGCCCTGCTCAGCATTAACAGCGAACAAGACAAAATGCTTACTCTCGCCGATTTCATTTCTTCCATTCCGAATGATCTCAACCGCCTCGATTCTTTTTTCTTCGAGGGAACGATTCTTGATAAGGCGGTCAAGCAGCAGCAGAATATTTTTATCGATAATGTCTCTGATATTAATTCGTCGTTGGGCAGCAAGTTATTTAATCAGAAAAATATAAATACATGCCTGGTTGTGCCGCTTAAAGCAGGGGTGAAAATTATCGGCTTGCTGCTTATATATAATATTACCGAACAGCAATGGGACAGGCTGATGGGCGTCATGGAAACGATTTCCGATTACCTTTCCGTCGCTATTGAAAAAGACCGTCTGATAAAATCTGTTCGCAAAAGAGATCAGGAACTCGAATCGTTGCAGCTTATCGGCAGCGCTTTATCTTCATCGATAATCGACATTGAAAAGATGCTTAATTACACGATGGACATGATTCAGGGTGTTATCCGCGTTGACGCCGGATATCTGCTGCTTAATGATAACGGAAAACTGAAATTTGCGGCGTCTTTCAATCTGGAGATGAGAGATTTGCAAAAAATTACTATCAAAAAAGGGGAGGGGATTCCCGGCTACGTAGCCGACAGCGGCATGACGGTGATGACGGATAACGCTCAGTTTCATCCGCATTTTTCCGGTATTATAGACCAGGAGACTGGTTTTTCCACAAATTCAATCCTATCCGTGCCGATGATTTCCCAGGGTCGCGTCATCGGCGTGGTTGAGTTGCTCAATAAAAAGGACTCGTCTTTTACTCCGGAAGATAAACAGCTGCTGCAATCAATTGCCTCGTCGGTGAGCATTGCGCTCGAAAACGCGAGGCTTTACGAAGAAACGCTGGCTATGGCGGAAAAAGAAAGAGGCATCCGCAAGCTGTTTCAAAAATTCGTGCCGCGTGAAGTAGTGGATAAAATCATTCTGGGCGTCGATACGGAAAGGCCCATTCTCGAGGAATCAAAAATAATCACGTTGCTCAATATTGATATCCGTGATTTTTCTCCTCTGGCCAAGAAAATCGGCCCCAAAAAGACAGTGGATATGCTGAATTACTTTTTTTCCGTCATGGGAGAAATTGTTTTTCAACACCATGGTATTGTCGATAAATATCTCGGAGACGGCTTTTTGGCGGTTTTTGGAGCACCAGTGTCCAGCCCGTCAGATTCGGAAAACGCCATGCGGGCGGCGCTGGAAATGCAGCGCAAGATGAAAGAGATAAATGAATATTGTCAAAATAAATTTGGGGAACGATTATATACCGGCATGGTTGTCCATACAGGTGAGGTAGTCGTCGGCAACATTGGATTTGAAAAAAAGATGGATTATACCGTTATCGGAACAGCGGTAAACTTCGTTTTTAAAATTCAGGCTATGTGTAGGGAATGGCCAAACAATATTTTAATCAGTGAAACTACATA
>JBBIHZ010000038.1:11213-11467 GCA_037446735.1 Deltaproteobacteria bacterium | reverse complement strand
AATTCTATAATCTGCAGTCCGTCATGCGAAAATGTGTCATATTACTTAGCTGATCTCGCAATGAAAGTAATTTGTCATCGCGAGCCCCGGCTTGTCGGGGCGCGGCGATCTCTCGATCCTTTATGAGATTGCTTCTCTGCCCGCCATGCTGCGCTCGCGGCTTTGGCTCGCCGCAATGACACAAAATATTGGATTGCTTCTATCCCTTCACTCTCCCGCAAAGACATTGGACAAAATCTCATTGGCGAAAGTCC
>JBBIHZ010000038.1:0-11203 GCA_037446735.1 Deltaproteobacteria bacterium | reverse complement strand
TTTTCTAACATAATTTTGTATTCTTGAATAGGCTGCACTCGAAAGTTTCTCTTCGATCATCTGTAAAAGTCCGTAAAGCGTTGACCTGTCCAATGCCGAGACGGCGACGGCGTCAAAACGCCGGCAGAGGTCATCCAAAAGCTCCTTGTCGGCGACTCTGTCCGCTTTATTGAATACTCTGATTTGCGGTTTTTGGCCCAGCCCCAGTTCAACAAGAATTTTTTCCACCGCGGCGATTTGTTCCTCAAACTGCGGGTTGCCGGCGTCGATGACGTGCAAAAGAAGGTCGGCATCGTCCAATTCATCCAGCGTCGCGCGGAAGGCGGCAAACAGCTCCCGCGGCAGGTTGCGGATAAAACCGACCGTGTCGGTGACAATCGCTTCTGTATCGCGGGGAAAGCGCAGCCGGGCGCTTTTTGTGTCCAGCGTCGCAAATAGTTTGTCCTCCGCCAGAACGGAGCTTTTGGTCAGCGTGTTGAGCAGCGTCGATTTGCCCGCGTTGGTATATCCGACAATGGAAATAACCGGCAGGCCGGCGCGTGAGCGCAGGCCGCGGCGCTGCGCGCGGGATTTCGTTATCGCCTTTAAATCCTTTTCCAGCCGGTGAATGCGTTCGCGGATGCGCCTTCTGTCGATTTCCAGTTTCGTTTCGCCGGGTCCCACGCCGCCGATGCCGCCGGCCAGCCGCGAAAGCGATTTATCCTTGTGCGTGAGTCGCGGCAACAAGTATTTGAGCTGGGCAAGTTCCACCTGAATCTTTCCCTCGCGGCTGTGCGCGCGCCGGGCGAAAATATCCAGAATCACCTGCGTGCGGTCGAGAATCTTGAGCCCGGTGAAATCGGCAATTGAGCGCACCTGCGCCGGCGTCAGTTCATGATCGAAAATAAGCAGATTGGCGCCGATCTGCGTGGCGCGCAGATCGATATCGGAAAGCTTGCCGCGTCCCACCACGTATTTCGGATCGGGTGAAGGGCGGTACTGAATCTGCGCGTCGAAAACTTCCACGCCGCAGGTATCGGCCAACTGCCGCAGTTCTTCGAGCGATTCCGCTCCGCCCGAGAGCGGGTCTTTGTCCACGCGCACGAGAATGGCTTTTTCCGCCGCTTCAATCTTGCGCGTTTTCTGCCGGCGGGCGAATTCATCCTCCAGCGCCGCCATGAAAGAAATAAAATTCAGCTCCAGACGGTGCGGCTCCACCGGCTCATGAATCAGCCAGTAATCACCCTGCGGATTTTCCGGAATCAGATGCGCCCAGATGAATTTACCCGGACCTCCGTCCGGTTTTACCTCAAGGGCGCCTGCTAAATCCAGGCGCAGATGCGACATATCGGTGAGGTCTTCCGCGGAAAGGCCCTCATTGTTGAGATGCGTGTGCACCAGGCGCAGACCCTTGAAGCGCGTGGAAGCCGCGCGGAAGGCGTCCAGCGAGGGGATAAAAATGCCTTGGGCATCGCCGAGGATAACCATGCTGATTTCGCCGCGGCGGTTAAGCAAAAGCCCGATTTGCCGGTTGAGTTCAGAGGAAATAAGGGAAATTTCGCGCGCCAGTTCGTGGCTGACAATATTTTCCGGCGGCACGCTCCGGCGATACAGGCGCTCGAGCTGTCTTAATTGCGCGGCTCCCAGCCCCGCCGTATTGCCGTATATTTTTTGAATATCTGCTTCCTCGGTGTTTCTTTAAACTGATTCATTCTACATCAGCGCGACAATGTTTTCAACCGGTACAAATACATACGAGGTGGGATGCGTGAAGCGTATCTCGTATTTCCTGATACGCCTTTTGCTGTCATCGCGAGCAAAGCCCAGCGGATAGCGGGCAAGGCGAAGCGATCTTATGTCTTAACAAGAGATTGCTTCGCTGCGCTCGCAATGGCAGGTGGGGGTGTCTTCGCGAGGAACATTTATGTGACGAAGCGATCTCAAATTTCATCGCATAAATCTTTCCAGGCAGGGTTCATCTCTTCAACCAACTTGATCTTCCTTGCCCTTGATCCTCCCTTGATTTGCTTTTCCCGGAAAATTGCCTCATGGATATCCGCATAAACTTCATAGTAAACTAATTTGATGATATTGTATTTAGCAGTAAATCCTTCCACCAGTTTATTTTTGTGTTCAAAAACTCTTCTTTTCAAGTCGTTGGTAACACCTGTGTAAAGAGTAGTGTTGTTTTTATTGGTCATTATGTAAACAAAGTAATTTTTATCCATGCCCGCGGATATATCAGAAAATCTAATGGTAAAAAATAAGAAAAGATTGCTTCGTCACTTCGTTCCTCGCAATGACAAATCAACAAATTGTTATCGCGCGGAGTATGAAATACGACGAAGCCAGAGACCGGCGTATGCCGGTGATCCCGTGTCGTAAAAAGAGATTGCCCGGCATGCGCCGGGTTGGCACTTCGCAGCTGCGCCCGCAAGGACAGAGAGAAATGTCATCGCGAGGAACATTTATGTGACGAAGCGATCTAAGGGCTGTCTTTGCGAGCGAGCGCAGTGAGCGAAGCAATCCCTAAAAATTACCACGACAGCCTGTGGCTGTCTGGCAATGACGCAGACGATTTACGACGCCGCGCAACGACCGAGCAAACACTTCCCCCAGCGGAGAACACAAAAAAATCCCCGGAAGTTGCCCGCCCTTCCGGGGATGATTTTCTTTAACTTGTCAGACTAGATGAGCTTCGCCCGGCATGCGCCGGGTTTCACCTTCAGTCTGAATTAGAAGGTCAACGTCAGCTTGTTGATCAGCATGTAATTGTCCGCGACCTTGTTGGAAGCTACGCCGGCTTTGAAGTAATCGCCGGTCCACAGATAAGCACCGCCCAACATATAGGTCAGGTTGTTGGTGATTCTGTAGGTAGCGGTCACATCAAGTTCGATGCCGTAGTCTTTCTTGAAAGCGGAGCCCGGTTTCTGATCCGCCCAGGCATACGCCACGGCCGCGCCGATCGTCAGATCGGCAACCGGACGCACACCGCCGCGAGCCGACAGGAACCAGGCATTGGTCATCGGGCCAGCAATATTGGTGGTACTATAACCAGGCAGGCCGTTTACCCAGTAAGTTAGATCATGGTTGAACATGATCAGCATCGGGTTCCAGTCACGTCCGCCGGACTGCGTGCCTTCCATTTTAGTAGCGCTTCCGGGTTTATCGCCGGAGACCCAGGCTACCGTACCACCGGCATAGAACATGCCCATATCCGCCAGGGCATCCACGTAAGCTGACCAAGAATCAATCTTCACGTCAGCACCAGCAGCTTCCCAATCTCTGGCTTTACCGCCCTGCCACTGAACTTCCGCTTCCAGAGCGACGGGGCCGACTTTGGCTCTGACGTAGGGAATCACACCGTAAACGGTCTGCAGATAATTACCAAACGCAGCCGGCCTTGTAGCCGCACTGCGGGCATAATAACCCAGCAAACCGACCGAGCCGCCTTTGAAGTTGTAGATGCCGTAGAGGACGTATTTGTCGGCATCGACATCATTCTGGGCGCCCCACGGAGCTGACAGCGCTGATCTGCTGTTATCCATAATTTTAACAATCTTGCCGCCGACGATAATAGGCATCTTCACGAGTGTGTAATGAATCTGTCCTTCCGGCTCGTCATTATTGCCGAAAGCTGGACCCCAGACATTGTCTGACGAGATACCTACCTGCCAGAGGCCAATCTTGGAGGCATACCAGATGTAGGCGTAATCAAAAGCGATGTTCTGATTTTCCGCTCTGGTGCCGTAAGAATCGACATCCCAAACGGGCTGACCCGTAGGTCCAAGTGTCGTAGTGGATCTGGCACCGCCCCAGATTCTTTCCAACGCGTCAAAACGGGAGACGAGTTTCAGAGCGGGCGTGGCGAAGAATTCCATGTTCACGCGCAGTCTCTGATAATAGAAAGCTGTGCTGGGAAAACCGGTGGCGTCTTTTCTCAGCGTCGTGTCATTCAGATACATGCCGGTTGCGTAGTAAGAACCGGTGAATTTTACATCGGCCGCGAAGACCGATGAGCTGAACGCGAAGAGCATACCGAGCGCCAGCAATACTAACCAAAATCTCTTCATTGTTTCCTCCTTGAATTGATTTCAAGAATTGAATTTCCGCCTTCAAGAAAACGGGCATTTTGCTTAAAGGCCACTTCAATCTATATCCGCAAATTTCTTCGGGATATATCACGTGCGAAACTAACAAAGCTCCCCGGCAGTGTCAAGCGTTTTTTTGCGGAAAAGCAGGAAAAAATACACGCTGATATAGCCGATTTTAATGGCTTTTTTCAAAAGCCCCCTTAAGCGGCAAGCCGCGCGATATGTCATCGCGAGGGCAAAGCCCGAAGCGATCTCCGAGATTGCTTCAGTCGCTTTCAGCGCCTTCGCAATGACAAAAGGGGTGGCGTGAGGCGACGAAGCGTCAGTCCGGGGCATGCGGCATTCGCCGGAGTTCCTGCCTGGCGCAATGACTTAGTGTGCTTGAGTGCCGATTGTGGACATTTCACGAGATACGCTTCACTCTTCACGAACTGCGCCCCTTCACCTTGTGTCTTTGGCCTTTGGCCTAACTATCTAATATCACAATTTTATTGCAAAAACGCCCGCGACGGCGCTTTTCAAATATTTCTTGACACGCCGGTCGTATTAAGGTAGGTCAGGGCGCAGATAGTTTGTGACTTGCGGTCAAAATATGACTTGCGTTCACAAGAATTGCGCCCGGGAAAAAGCCGGGTCCGGCCCCGCTCCAAACGCAATAAATTTTAGTTTGAAATCATAAATCAATAAAAGGGAGGTTTAAAAAAAGTATGGCTGACGCAAAAGTGGAATTGAAGGAATCTTATCCGATTCCGGAAAAAATCAAAAAAGGCGCCTGGATAAGCGGCAGAGACGCTTACGACAAACTCTACAAGCGCTCGATCAACGAACCCGATAAATTCTGGGCGGAAATCGCCGACGAATACGTCGAGTGGTTCAAAAAATGGGACAAGGTGATGGATTACAACTACGACATCCGCAAAGGCCCCATCTACGTGAAGTTTTTCGAAGGCGGCAAACTCAACGTTTCCTACAACTGCCTGGACAAAAATCTGAAAAAACGCGGCGACAAAGTCGCCATTATCTGGGAAGGCAATGAACCCGGCGAAGACAGAAAGCTCACCTACAAGGAACTGCACAAAGAAGTATGCAAGTTCGCCAACGTGCTTAAAGCGCAGGGCGTCAAAAAAGGCGACCGCGTCCAGATTTATCTGCCGATGATTCCGGAACTGGCCATCGCGATGCTCGCCTGCACGCGCATCGGCGCGATCCACAGCATCGTTTTCGGCGGCTTTAGCGCCGAAGCGCTGCGCGACCGCATCGAAGACAGCAAATCTGAAATTGTCATCACCTGCGACGGAACTTTCCGCGGCGCCAAGGCCGTCCCCCAGAAGGAAAACGCCGATCAGGCCTGCAAGAATTTCAATTTTATTCGAAAGATGATCGTGGTCAACCGCGTGGGCGATAAAATCAAGTGCAACTGGACGGAAGGACGCGACATCTGGTGGCACGACGCGATGGCCAAGGCCAGCGACGTGTGCGAACCGGAACATATGGACGCGGAAGATCCCCTCTTCATTCTTTACACGTCAGGCTCCACGGGAAAACCCAAAGGCGTCATGCACACCACCGGCGGCTACCTAGTGCAAGTGGCCTACACGCATAAAATGATTTTTGATTATCACGAAGATGACATTTACTGGTGCACCGCCGACATCGGCTGGGTCACCGGCCACAGCTACATCGTCTACGGACCGCTGTGCAACGGCGCCACCTCGATCATGTTCGAAGGCGTGCCCAACTACCCGGATATCAGCCGCTTCTGGAAAGTGGTCGAAAAATACAAAGTCAACATTTTCTACACGGCCCCCACGGCTATCCGCGCCATCGCCAAAGAAGGCGATGACTGGGTCAAAAAAGCCGACATTTCTTCCATCAAAATCCTCGGCACCGTCGGCGAGCCCATCAACCCCGAAGCATGGAACTGGTATTACAACGTGATCGGCCGCGGCCAGTGCCCGATTATGGACACCTGGTGGCAGACGGAAACAGGCGGCGTTCTTCTGACTTGCCTGCCCGGCGCCAGCGACACCAAACCCGGCAAACCCGGACTGCCCTTCATGGGCGTGGAACCCGCGCTGGTCACCGACGAAGGAAAAGAAATCACGGAAGTGGAAGCCTCCGGCGCGCTCGTGCTGAAGAGACCCTGGCCAGGCCAGATGCGCGGCGTCTACGGCGATCCGAAGAGATTTCAGGAAACCTACTTTGAACAGTTCCCCGGCGTCTACACCGCCGGCGACGGCGCGCGTCGCGACAAAGACGGCTATTATCAGATTACCGGCCGCATCGACGACGTCATCAACGTCTCCGGCCACCGCATGGGCACGGCGGAAGTGGAAAGCGCGCTCGTCGCGCATCCGAAAGTGGCCGAGGCCGCCGTGGTCGGTTATCCTCACGATATCAAAGGGCAATCGATTTACGCTTATGTAACGCTGAAATCCGGCATCGCCAAGTCAGATGACCTCAAGAAAGAACTGGTCGCGCACGTGCGCACGGTCATCGGCCCGATTGCCACGCCGGAAAAAATTCAGTGGGCGGACGCGCTGCCCAAAACACGCAGCGGCAAAATTATGAGAAGAATTCTCAAAAAAGTCGCCGCCAACGACATCAGCAACCTGGGCGATACCAGCACGCTGGCCGATCCCGCGGTTGTCGACGACATTGTGAAAAACAGAGTGTAATTCCAAAAAGCCCGGTTTCCCGGCAGGGAGATCGGGCTTTTTTACAAAGCCTGTTTAACTCCGGCTTTGTCATCGCGAGGCGCATTTATGCACCGAAGCGATCCCTGCACCATGAAAAATAGATTGCTTCACCCCGATAAATCGGGGTTCGCAATGACAAAAATGATATTGATTGTGCAAAGCAAAGATTTTGAAAAAGAACAAGGAGGTATTTAAGGTGAACATTATCGCATGTGTAAAACAAGTGCCGGATACCGAAGCCCAGATCAAAGTGAAAGGCGACGGCTCAGGCATCGAAGACGGCCAGATCAAATGGGTTATGAATCCTTACGACGAATTCGGCGTGGAAGAGGCGCTGCGCCTGAAGGAAAAAAACGGCGGGGAAGTAACGGTTGTTTGCGTGGGCCCGGCGCGCGCGATGGAAACAATCCGCACGGCGCTGGCCATGGGAGCGGACAAAGGCGTGCACATTTCGGACCCGGCCCTGGACAATGCCGACGCTTTCGTTACGGCATCCGCTCTGGCTGCTGTAATCAAAGGCCTGCCGCATGACATTATTTTCTGCGGGCAGCGCGCCATCGACGATGACGCGGGACAGGTAGGCGCGATGCTTGCCGAGCTTCTGGGAATACCCCAGTTGACGCTCGTGACAAAATTGGAATATGCCGGTTCGTCCGTGAAAGTTATCCGCCCCATCGAGGGCGCGCAGCTTTCCATTGAAACACAGCTTCCCTGCGTGGTTACGGCGCAGAAAGGCCTTAACGAACCACGCTACGCTTCTCTGCCCGGCATCATGAAGGCCAAGAAAAAACCCGTGGACGTGAAAAACGCCGCGGCGCTGGGTATTGCCACTGAAGCGAAAGCCAAAGTAGCCAAAACGATTCCGCCCCCGGCCAGACCTCCCGGAAAGATTGTCTGTGGAGACGAGCCGGAACAAAAGGCAGCGGAAGTAGCCCGTTTGCTCAGAGAAGAAGCAAAGGTCATCTAAGGAGGATTGGAAAATGGCAAAAGGAGTAATGATAGTTGCAGAACAGCGCGAAGGAGCGCTGAGAAAAATAAGCTTTGAACTGGCTTCGACCGCGAGAAAACTGGCGGACGCCAGCGGCGATGAGGTAAGCGCGGTGCTTCTCGGTTCCGGCGTGGAAAAACTGGCCGCCGAACTGGGCAAATACGGAGTGGACAAAGTGTTCGTGGGCGACAACGCCGCGCTGGAACCGTATGTGACGGAAGCGCATGCCGCGGTTACCGCCAAAATCATCAAAGATAACGATCCGGCAATCGTCCTTTTCGGCGCTTCGGTGCAGGGCAAGGATCTGTCCGCCCGCGTGGCCGCCAAACTGGCCACGGGACTGGCGACCGACTGCACGGATGTGAAAGTCGACGGCGGAAAACTGGTGTGCACGCGGCCGATGTACGCGGGCAAGTGCTTTGGCGAAGTGGTCTTCACCGCTACTCCCGCCATGGCCTCGCTGCGTCCCAATGTTTTCCCGGCGGCGGAAAACGCCAAAGCCGGCGCGGTAACCAAAGTGGATGCCGCGGTGGAAGCGCAGAAGAGCAAGGTGCTGGAAGTGCAGAAAGACACCAGCGGCAAGGTTGATTTGACGGAAGCCAACGTGATTGTTTCCGGCGGCCGCGGCATGAAAGGCCCGGAAGGATTCGCGATTCTGGAAGAACTGGCCGCAGCGCTCAAAGGAACGGTCGGCGCGTCCCGCGCGGCGGTGGACGCCGGCTGGCGCGAACAGAAAGACCAGGTCGGGCAAACAGGAAAGGTCGTTTCTCCCAACCTGTATATCGCCTGCGGCATTTCCGGCGCGATTCAGCATCTGGCGGGCATGAGTTCATCCAAGTGCATTGTCGCCATCAACAAAGACGCGGAAGCCCCGATTTTTACCAAAGCGGATTACGGCGTGGTGGACGATCTTTTCAAGGTCGTGCCGACGCTGACCGCCGAATGTAAAAAACTGGTGGGATAATAAGTAAAGGCTGAAGGCTGAAGGTGAAACCCGGCAGCGAAGCCCAGCGTATGCAGGGCATGCCGGGCCAAAGAAAGACCAAAGGCCGGAGGGAATAAATCAATTCCCTCCGGTCTTACCCCCTCCCAGATGATCTTTTAACCAACCCCTTCAGTCTTCAGCCTAAACACCTGTTAATTGGAGGATCAATGGAACACACAGAATTTGCAATAGGAAACGAAGGCCGTCAGATTTTCTGGAACGTGCAGGCGTTTGAATACTGGCTTTACCTGGCCAGCTTCGTCGCCCTGGCCATTTTTTTCTACGGCGTTTACCGCCGCTGGAAATTATGGAAAGCCATGGGTAAAGACGAAATCCGCTGGGATCAGCTGCCGCAGAGAATAAAATCTCTCTTCGTCAACGGCTTTTTACAGCTAAAAACGTGGAAAGACGCCTACCCGGGCATCATGCACGGTTTCATCTTCTTCGGTTTCTTTATTTTGTTTTTTGGCGCGTTTTTTGACGCGACGGAACACCATATCACGGACAGGTTTTTCGACTGGGTATTTCTGCGCGGCGATTTTTACCTGACCCTTTCCTTTTTGTATGACTTGTTCGGCCTGCTGGTATTTATCGGCGTGCTGATGGCGCTCATCCGCCGCTACATCTGGAAACCGGACAGGCTGGGCTATAAAGGCAAGCCGGATAACACCGCCGATGACGCTGTCGTGCTCGTGCTGATTGCCGTGGTCATTCTGACCGGCTTTATCGTTGAAGCGCTGCGCATTTACGTCACGAACCCCTCCTGGGAAGTATGGTCGTTTGTCGGCTGGGGCATGTCGCACCTTTTCGCGGGCATGGATTTTGAAACGGCGAAAACCCTGCACAAGGCAAACTGGTTATTCCACGCTTTTGTGTCCATGGTTTTTATCGCCTACATCCCTTATTCCCGGATGCTGCACATGATTACCACGCCCGTCAACCATTTCCTGAAATCTTTGAAACCGGCGGGGTATCTGGAACCGATACGCGATTTTGAAAACGCGGAATCGTTCGGCGTGGGCAAGCTGGAAGAGTTCACCTGGAAACAGATTTTTGACTCCGACGCCTGCACGCGCTGCGGACGCTGTCAGGACGGCTGCCCGGCGTATCTGTCCGGCAAGCATTTGTCGCCAAAGAAATTGATACAGGATATTAAAACTTATTGGCTGGAAGCGGCACCATTAGCGGAGAAAAAAGCCGTTGTCCCGGCCGCCCAAGGCGCGGAGGCAGCGGCTCCGGCCCAAGGCGCGGCGCCGGAAAAAGCGCTGGTAGGCGAAGTTATAAATTTGCATGAACTTTGGGACTGCACAAACTGCATGTACTGTATGGAACACTGCTCATCGTCCATCGAACATGTTCCCAAAATCGTCAATATGCGCCAGTACAAGGTTCTGACCGAGGCGGATTTCTCGCCTGAACTGCAGCTCACTTACCGCAACATGGAGAACAACTCCAACCCGTGGGGCATCGGCGCGCACATGCGCGGCGACTGGGCCAAGGAACTGGGCGTAAAAACAATGGCGGAAAACCCGGAAGCGGAATATCTCTTTTATGTGGGCTGTTCCGGTTCCTTTGACGACCGGGGCAAGAAAGTAACGATTGCCTTCGCCAAAATCCTGCAGGCGGCGGGCGTCAATTTCGCCATCCTCGGCAACGAAGAGGGCTGCTGCGGCGACTCCGCGATGCGCGGCGGCAACGAATACCTCTTCCAGGCGCAGGCGCAGGCCAACATCGAAGTGATGAACGGCTACGGCGTGAAAAAAATTATCGCCATCTGCCCGCACGGCTATAACGCCATCAAGAAGGATTATCCGAACTTCGGCGGAAATTACGAAGTGTATCATCACACGGAGATTATCGCCGACTTGCTGGCCAAAGGGAAAATTACTTTAAAACAGCCGCTGGAAGGGTTGTACACGTACCATGATTCGTGCTTCCTGGGTCGCTACAACGACATTTACAAACAGCCACGTCAGATTCTCAAATCCATTGGCGGCGTTAAATTGGTGGAGATGGAGCGCAACCGCAGTAAGAGCTTCTGCTGCGGCGCGGGCGGCGCGAGAATGTGGATGGAAGAGGAAGGCGAACGCATCAACAATATGCGCACCGACCAGGCGGCGGCGACCAACGCCTCCACGGTGGCGGTGGCCTGTCCCTTCTGCCTGACGATGTTCTCCGACGGCATCAAGGACAGACAGTTTTCCGAAAAAATGGCCGCTCTCGACATCGCGGAAATAGTGCTGAAAGCCATGGGCGGCGAAGAATACAAAGCGCCCGCGGAAACATGCAGAGTATGATCAATAATGATCTATACTGAAACGTAATAAAAAAACCCGCCGGTAATGCACCGGCGGGTTTTTTTATGGAAAAATCGCTTAAAGTGGGGTAACTATTCGAACAGATTGTTTCAGCATGGCAATCTTACTAAGATTGTTTATCCTCCTCTGGCGGCGCTTCA
>JBBIHZ010000037.1:0-11557 GCA_037446735.1 Deltaproteobacteria bacterium | reverse complement strand
AATCAGGTCACTTCCAATTCATCCGCCTGCAGCACGGGTAACGAAGCGGTAATCGAGGCTATGTGGAGGATAAGGATGGGGTTGGCCAAACGCATGGTGGCCGGAGGTTCGGAAGGAGCCTCGCCTTATATCTGGGGCGGTTTTGACGCGATGCGCGTCATCTGCCGCAAATTCAACGATAACCCTGCCGCAGGCTCGCGCCCGATGTCTGCTTCCGCCGCGGGTTTTGTCCCGGGTTCCGGCGCCGCGATGCTCGTTCTGGAAGACATGGAAACGGCGCTGGCCCGCGGAGCCAGAATTTACGCGGAAATAATCGGCGGCTATGTCAATTGCGGCGGTCAGCGCATGGGGGGAAGCATGACCGCTCCCAATCCGGAAGGAGTCCGGCGCTGTATTCGCGCGACCATTGCCGATGCGGGAATCAGTCCTGCGGAAATCGACGCCATCAACGGTCATTTGACGGCGACATATGCTGATCCGCACGAGGTTAAAAGTTGGGCGGCGGCGCTGGAAAGGACACCGGATAATTTTCCCTACATTCAGGCGACAAAATCATTGGTTGGTCATTGCCTGGGCGCCGCGGGCGCCATCGAATGTGTGGCCACTATTTTGGAACTTTATAAAGGATTTTTGCACCCTTCAATTAATTGCGAGGATATTCATCCGGAAATCGCCGAATACGCGCCGAAAATCCCGCAGCAATGCGTGGATTTTCCTGATTTAAAAATTATCGCCAAAGCCGGTTTTGGTTTCGGTGACGTTAATAGCTGTATCATTTTTAAGAAGTGGGAAGGAAAATAATTTTAAATAAAGGAGAGAGTTGTTATGGATGAAAAAAAGATTTTTGAGGAAATGATAAACATTTTACGCCCCTATACCAAAGACCAGGCGCTTCTGGAAAAGGCTACGCCGGACACGCACATTTTGAACGACCTGAAGGTCAATTCCGCCCGTCTGGTGGATGTCATTATCAAATGCGAAGACATCTTTGGCGTCAGCGTTGATGACGATGAAGCCGATAAGATCAGAACGATCGGGGACGCGGTAAAGGTAATCAAACAGAAACTCGGATAAGGGTAAATAAAATGGATAAAAAATCCAAAGTGGCAATCCGGTTGCAAAATTTTCTCGGAAGATTGGCGGTGGTGTTTGTAGCGCCTTTCTACTTTTCCATCGCCAAAATTTTATTTTATCGGGTGAAAAACCTGAAAGAAATCCGCCGGCAGTTCGCTATGGAGTATTCGCGGCATAAAGGCCCCTGGCTTATTTGCGCCAATCATCTGACAATGATTGACTCTTTTTTGCTTGGTTATGCGGCGTTCAGCCTGACCAGCCACTTTGTTAGGTTTAAAAGGCTGCCCTGGAATCTTCCGGAGAGAAGGAATTTTCAGAGCAATGTTTTTCTGGCGGTATTGTGCTATCTGGCCAAATGCATTCCCATTGACCGGGGCGGCTCGCGCGGAAAAATAAAGGAAACTTTGGATAAATGTATCTATCTGCTCAACGACGGCCACAGTATCATGATATTTCCTGAAGGCGGGCGTTCCCGCTCCGGCAGAATAAACAAAGAGAGTTTTTCCTACGGGGTGGGACGTTTGATCAAGGATGTGGAAAATTGCAAAATAATGTGCATGTATTTGCGCGGCGACAAGCAGAAAAATTATAGCGCCGTTCCGGCCTGGGGAGATAAGTTTACCGTGCTGGCGGAGGTTTTTACCCCGGCCAGGGTGGAAGGTAGCGCGCTGAGAGCGCAGCGTGATTATGCCGCGCAGATTGTCGAGCATCTTGCGCGGATGGAGGAGAAATATTTTGCCCTATATCGGGAACGACATAGTGGATCTGCGGCAGCCGGCCAACGTGAAATCGAGCCGGGATTCGCGCTTTCTAAAAAAAGTCCTAACCGCTGCTGAAACCGAATCTGTACGGAAGGCGGATAATCCCGCCGCCGCCCTCTGGTCTTTCTGGGCGGCAAAAGAAGCAGCTTATAAAGTAATTAAAAAAATCAATAATTGCGCGCCTTTTCTGCCGCGTCGTTGGGAGGTATTTTTATGGCCCGCGGCGCGGCGTTATTTTGATGGCGAAGTATCGCTGAGCGGAGAATTCAAGGTTTTTGTCCGCCTTTTTTTAGAGGAAGAAGTTCTTCAATGCCTCGCCGCGGACGAAGTCGTCTCGCTGGATAAAATAATCTGCGCGCATGCCTTTTTGCCCGCTGAAGAAAATGTTTCCGAGGCCGAAGCCTCCTCGTTCCTGCGCGACTATGCCGCGCGTAAAATCTCTGAATATCTGCGTGTAAATACTTCCGCTGTGCGCATAGAAAGAAATATTGTTGAAGGTGAGCCCGGCCCGCCGCGGCTTTTTGTTGGCAACGCCGCGTCTCGCGGCGATATCAGCTTAAGCCATGACGGACGACTTGTCGCTTTTGCTTTTCTGCCATAAAAGACCCACCATTATTATATTGCCTTGTCAGTTTATTTTTCTTGTGCTAGCTTTTAACTCGTTTAAATCATTGCTGTAAGGGGTTCTTTATGAAAATAGCGGTGCTCAACGGTTCGCCCAAAGGGCAGGTAAGCGTCACCATGCAGTATGTCCGTTTCCTGCAGATGAAATTTCCCCAGGCCAAATTTCAAATTTACGATGTCGCGCAGAAAATCAACAAGCTGGAAAAAGACAGACGGGAATTTCAAAATATTATCAGCGAAATCAGAACATCGCAGGCCGTGCTCTGGGCTTTTCCCCTTTATTTTTTTCTGGTCTGTTCTCAGTATAAAAGATTTATTGAACTTATTTTCGAAAGAAAAGCCGTCGCCGCTTTTCGCGGTAAGCCCGCCGCTGTTTTAACTACTTCCATCAATTTTTTCGACCACACGGCGCATAACTACATGAACGCGGTATGCGACGATTTGGGCATGAAATATTTCGCCTCCTACTCGGCGGAGATGAGCGACATGCACAAATCCGCGGAAAGAAAAAGACTCGCTTCCTTTGGCCGGCTTTTTATTGACGCGCTTGAAAAAGATTTACCCGCGATAAAAAATTATCAGCCACTGGTCTGGCCGAAAGTCGTTTTTAAGGAAAGCAGGCCGAAACCCGTAAAAACGTACGGCAAAAAAGTTTTAATCATCGCTGATGATCTGAGCAAAAGCGCCAATCTGAAAAAAATGGCAGGAAGATTAAGCGCTTCCTTTTCGCCCGCCGCGGAAGTCCTTGAACTTAAAAATATCGATATCAAGGGCGGCTGCCTGGGCTGCATGCAATGCGGCATGGATAATGTGTGTGTTTATGAGGGGAAAGACGGCTTTGTCGATTTTTTCAACAAAAAGGTTAAATCCGCCGATATTTTGTTTTTCGCCGGCACGACCCGCGACAGATATTTATCGGCGCTGTGGAAATGTTTTTTTGACCGTAGTTTTTTCAACGGCCATACGCCGGCGCTCAAAGGCAGGCAGCTTGGTTTTGTCATTTCCGGTCCTTTGCGCCAACTGGACAATTTAAGGGAAATCATGACCGCGTACGCGGAAATACAGCATTGCAACTTGATTGGGTTTGTCGGTGATGATTTGGGGACGGCCGCGCAAATCAATGCCGCACTGCAAAGCGCGGCCCAGCGCGCGGCAACTTTTGCCGAAAACGCCTATATGAAGCCGCCCACGTTTTATCAGATCGCGGGCACAAAATTATTCCGGGACGCCGTCTACAGCAGATTACGCCCCGTTTTTCAGGCGGATCACCGGTATTATAAAGAGCACGGCTATTACAATTTTCCGCAAAAGAATTACAAATGGCGATTGATTAACAATGCCATAATCATGTTGACAAAAATTCCACGTGTGCGCCGTGAATTTCTCAGGCGCATGAAAGTGGAAATGATCAAGCCTTTCGGCAGGTTTCTGAAAAGCACGCAGTAACTTTATAAAAAAAGACATTTAGTTTGTCAAACAGGAGGAGACATGAAAATTCAGGATGCAGTTGCTTTAGTTACGGGTGGCGCCTCGGGTCTGGGAGAGGCCACGGTTATTGAACTGGCCAAGCGCGGCGCGAAAGTTACCATAGTTGATGTCGATACCGAAAGAGGAGAAAAGCTCGCGGCGCTTTGCGGCGCGGGCAGTGCGATATTTGTGAAGGCGGACGTGACCAGCGACGCGGATATGCAGCAAGCCCTCAAAAAAACCGTGGATACCTTCGGCAAAATTAATGTGGCGGTAAACTGCGCGGGTGTCGCTAATCCGGGAAAGGTGTTGAGCAAGAAAGGCGTACTGCCTCTGGAGGCTTTCAATAAAGTGCTGCAGATAAATCTGGTCGGCACGTTCAACCTCATTAGGCTGGCCGTGGAGAAGATGAATAACAACACGCCGGATGAAGAAGGCGAAAAAGGCGTGATCATCAATACGGCGTCCGCCGCCGCCACGGACGGCCAGATCGGACAGGCTGCTTACAGCGCTTCGAAGGCCGGTGTGGTCGGTATGACCTTGCCGATTGCCCGCGAGTGCGGCGATTACGGCATCAGGGTAGCGACAATCGCCCCGGGGCTTTTCAGCACGCCGATGATGGCGGGCCTTCCCGCTTCGGTGAAAGAAGTCATGGTGTCAACCGTGCCTTTCCCGCACCGCCTGGGAAAACCGGCCGAATACGCCATGTTGGTTTTGCATATTATTGAAAATATCATGCTCAACGGCTGCTGCATCAGGCTGGACGGCGCTTTGCGCATGCCGCCCAAGTGAGAAATATTTTATAAGATATTTTATGGCGAAAGTGAAACCAGACAGTCAGAATGTTTATCAGGGCATGGCGCTGATTGCCGATCCCATCCATCAGTACGCCCTGTTTACCGTGCCCGAGGAGAACTCGCCCGCGGAGAGCACGGAGAAGGAACTTATTGATTCTCCCTGGATGCAGCGCCTGCGCCGCATCTATCAGTTGCAGAGCGCGCGCTGGGTTTACCCGGCGGCCGAGCACACGCGGTTTCAGCATTCAATCGGAACGATGCATGTCGCGGGTGAATTTGCCAAAAATATTTATCCGAGTCTGCGCGAGGTATGCAAAGATGTTCCCTCGTCAAATTATATCGAAGAGCTGCTGCGCCTGGCCGGGCTTTTGCACGATGTGGGGCACGGTCCCTACGGTCATTTTTTTGATGATAATTTTTTAAGCCGTTGGAATATCACGCACGAAGTGGTGGGGCAAAATATTATTCTTCATAAATTGGGTGAAAAAATTGCCGGTATCCGTCGTTCTCCCTCCGGCGCGTTTGCCCGCGGCGAAAAGATGGATCCTCGGAAGATATCCTATCTTATTAAAATGCCGGAGGGCGGACAAGAGTCACGCGAGCCGCGCTGGCTTGTGATGTTGCGGCAGTTATTTTCCGGCGTTTACACTGTGGATAATCTTGATTATGTGCAGCGCGACGCTTATATGACGGGTTTTTCTCTGGACATGGTGGATATTCCCCGCCTGCGCTACTATACTTTTTTTACGCGCGAGGGCCTAACCCTTCATCAGTCGGGAATTTCCGCGCTCGGCAGATTTCTTAATGCCCGGCTCAATCTATATACCAATGTTTATTTCCATCGCACCACCCGCGCGCTGGATTTGCATCTGCAGGAAATATTTCATGACACCATGAAATATATTTTGCCCGGCAATCCGCTGAATAACCTTGATGATTACCTGCGCTGTGATGAATGGAGTCTGTTTAGCTGCGTACAGGAATGGCTTAATTCAAAAGACCAGGAAAAGAAAAGGCTGGCCGTTGAGTGGAAAAAGATTCATGAGCGCGAAGTGAAATGGAAAATGTCTTTTGTGGCGGCAATTTCGCTGGATCAGATTCAACGCGGCGTGGGATTTTCCCGCGCCGAGGAATACGAGGCCAGAATCAGGCGGCGCCTGCCCAAAAAATTGCAGAATCTGGCTTTCAATATTGATTTGGCCACGCAGGATCCGCGCCCGCTCAACCCCATGGCGGAAAGCGGCAAAAGAATCAATATTTTCAATCCGGTCACCCAGGAAACATCATTGGCGCCGCTTTTGGATATTTACCGTTTTATTCCCGCGCGCGTCATGCATTTCCGCGTTTTTTCTTTGAATCACGACTATGATGAGGAATTATCCGCCGCCGCGGAAAAAGTTCTGGCCGAAAGCGACGCGGCCATGCCGACCAACGTTTGATATGCGGGAAATTTCCGAAACTACCGACATAACTCTTTTTGTCCGCACGTCCGCCGAGGAGATAGCGCCCTGGAACCGTCAGCGCATCGTGGACGCGCTTGTGCGCGAGGCGAATATTGATTGTCCGCTGGCGGCGCAGATATCCGAAGAAGTGGAAAAACAAATAGTTTCCTCGGGCATCAGCCTTTTGACCACCGCGCTCATTCGCGAGATGGTAAACGCGCGGTTGATTGAAAGGGGCCTCGAAAGAGAGCGTCGCCTGCACGGCCGTCTCGGATTTCCGCTTTATGACGTGCGCCGGCTTATATTGCATCAGAACAAGGAAAGCGCCAATACGCCTCACTCGCCTGAAGGAACCAATCTGCTTTTCGCCGAAGGCATTAAAAAAGAATTTTCGCTCTTCGATGTTTTTTCCGCCGATATCGGCGAGGCGCACGCGGCCGGAGACATGCACATTCACGGTTTGGGTTACATCGACCGGCCTTATAGTTTTTGCCAGTCGCTCGAATACATTAAAAACTACGGCCTGAATCTGCCGCAGGCGATTAATTCCGCGCAGCCTGCCAGGCACGCGGAGGTGCTGCTTCTGC
Source organism: Deltaproteobacteria bacterium (assembly GCA_037446735.1). Lineage (GTDB taxonomy): Bacteria > Desulfobacterota > Syntrophia > Syntrophales > Smithellaceae > UBA4810. The sequence continues at coordinate 4,805 of JBBIHZ010000037.1, read as the reverse complement.
ACATGGTGCGCTTCAGCGCCATTTTGCAGGGGCATTTTACCGGCGTTATCGGCTGGGACGCGCTTAATATTTCTTTCGCTCCTTACCTCGCGGGGATGAGCGACCGGGAGATAAAACAGCTGGCGCAGATGTTTATTTACGAGTTTTCCCAGCTTGCCGCCACGCGCGGCGGGCAGGCGCTTTACACGGATATTCATCTTTATTATGACATTCCGGCGCATTGGGCGAATATTTCCGCCATCGGTCCCGGAGGCAAGCCGACGGGAAAGAATTACGGCGAATACGCGCCGGAAGCGAGGCGTTTGGCCCGGGCGCTGATGGAAGTTTTTCATGAAGGCGATGCCCGGGGCAAGCCTTTTATCCTGCCGCGGCCGCTTTTGCATATAAACGAAAATTTCTGGCAGGCGCAGGGCGCGCCGGATTTCCTGGAGTTGGCCTGCGCTGTGGCCGCCACGAAAGGAAACAACTGTTTTGTCTTTGACCGCGGAAAAAATCATTTTTCCTTTGCCTGCTGCCGCAACGGTTACGCAAGCGATGATGGTTATCTCGCGGAAATGAAAAATCCCTGGCTGATGCGCAGCGCCGCCGTGCAGAGCGTGACGCTGAATTTGCCCAGATTCGCCCTGCGGGCCAAAGGCGATGAAAAAAAACTTTTTAGAATGCTTGGGGAATTTGCAGGTAAGGCCATCGAGGCGCATATTCAGAAAAAGGATTTTCTGGAGCGGCTTCTTTCCTACGCCGAAGAGGGCCCGTTGGCGCTTTTGGCCATGAATCACGACGGATATCCTTTTTTACGGATGAACCGGGCATATTATATCGTCGGATTGGTGGGGCTCAACGAATTAGCCCAGATTCATACGGGCGCTCAGCTGCACGAATCTGATCAGGCGCTTGCTTTTGGACTGAAATTTGTAAAATATCTGCATCAGGAGATAAAATTATTGGAGAAAAAACTTGGCATTAAAGTCGTACTGGAACAGTCACCCGCTGAGACCACCGCTTACCGGTTTGCCCGGCTGGATTTGAAATACTTTTCGCCGGAGGCGGGGCGTTTTGTAAAAGGCGATATCGCCGAAGGAGCGGTTTATTACACCAATTCCACGCAGCTTAATGTCGCCGCGGAAGTTTCTCCACGGCAAAGAGTCGTTTCCGAAGGCGTCTTCCATGAATATCTGGAAGGAGAAGCAATAACGCACCTGCAGTTGGGCGGCGCGCCCGCCGATAAAAAATATCTCGCCGCATTCATAAAAGAAGCATTTGAAAAAAGCCGAAACCGCCAACTGGATTTTTCTCCCGAATTTACTTATTGTTTTGCTTGCGGTCGAACAGCAGCCGGGCTGCATCAGTCTTGTGTGCATTGCGCGTCTTCTGAGGTTGAGGGCATCGCGCGGCTGACGAAATATTACAGCAAAATATCCGGCTGGAATAAAGGCAAGCTCGCGGAGCTCAAAAGCCGTCGCATTAACGATAATTTTACCGGCGGCGATTAACGCCGGCTGTTTTGTGCGCGGCGCTCATTTTCCCGTTGACTCTGTGCGCTCTTTTTTCTAGACTGCTTCACATCGTTACTCGGAGATACAATTTATGTCCGACGGCAAATCTCGCGAAGAATATCTCAAAAGCCTGGAAGCCATGCTCAATGAAATTGAGGACGGCGTCGGTGAAGTTGATGTTAAGGGCAATCTCTTGTACATCAATGACGCCGGTTGCCGGTTCTGGGGCTACTCTCGTGAAGAAATTGTCGGCACAACCTACAAATTATACACGGATCAGGAAGGGATAAAAGTTATCCGCGAGGCCTACAACAAGGTTTACCAAACCGGCCAGCCCCTGATGTTTGTTCACGATATTGTCCGCAAAGACGGGGCTAAGAGAACTATGGAAGATTTTGTTTCGCCCGTTAAAAACGACAATGGCGAGGTTGTCGGTTTTCGCTCGGTGCAGCGAGATGTTACCGACCGGATCGAAACGGAAAAAAGATTTGCCAGCCACCGCCGGCGCCTGGAGGCGATTTTCGACAGCGTCAAGGACGCCATCATCACGGTTGATCGCGAACAACGCGTGACTGAAATCAACAAGTCGGCGCAGGATGTCTGCGGTATCGGTATTCAGGATGTCAGAGGCAAAGTGTTTGCTGACTGCGTCGGGCAGTGCGAGGGCGCCTGCGTCGCGGTGTTAAAACAGACGCTGGAAATACAGCGGCCTTTTTCGGAATTTCGTATCGAGTGCGGCCATCAGAGCCGTTATCAGCAATTGGTCAGCATCAACAGCACGCCGCTTCTGGATTATCAGGGTAATTTCACCGGCGCGGTCATGGTTATCCGCGATATCACGCTTCTGCGCGATCTGCAAAGGGAGTTGCGCGAGCGGCACAAGTTCCAGAACATTATCGGCCGCAGCGAAAGCATGCAGGACATTTACCATCTGCTGGAGGATCTGGCCAATTTGGAAACCACGGTTCTTATCACCGGCGAATCGGGCACGGGCAAGGAACTGGTGGCGCGCGCCCTGCACTACAGCGGCCAGCGCTCTTTTAAACCGTTTATCACCGTAAATTGTTCGGCGCTGGCGGAAAGTTTGCTGGAAAGTGAACTGTTCGGACATGTGCGCGGCGCGTTCACCGGCGCGGTAAAGGACAAACAGGGACGTTTTGAGGCGGCGGACGGCGGAACGATTCTGCTGGATGAAATCGGCGATATTTCTCCGCTCATTCAGCTCAAGCTTTTGCGCGTGCTGCAGGAAAAAGTATTTGAGCGCGTGGGGGAATCCACGCCGCGCAAGGTTGACGTACGCGTGATTGCCTCTACCAACAGAAATCTGAAAGAGAAAGTTAAAAAGGGCGAATTTCGCGAAGATCTTTTTTACCGCCTGATGGTTGTCGAAGTCGCTTTGCCGCCCTTGCGCGAGAGATTGGAAGACATGCCGCTTTTGGTTGAGCATTTTATTCATAGATTCAACGAGGAATTTAAAAAAGACGTGGAGGGCATTTCGCGCGACGTGCTTAATAAATTCATGGATTATTCCTGGCCGGGCAACGTGCGCGAACTGGAGCACGCCCTGGAGCACGCCTTTATTCTCTGCCGGGGCAAGGTGATCACGCTTGAACATCTGCCGGCGGTTATCCGTGATTTCGGCGTAGCGGAAAAAACCAAAGCAGGCGAAAAGGCGGCATCCAAAAAGCCCACCTCCGAACAAAAAATCCAGGAAGCCCTGAACAAGACGGGGGGCAACAAGGCCAAAGCCGCGCGTCTTTTGGGCATCAACCGCCGTACGCTTTACCGTAAAATCAGCAAAAATCAGCACGAATAGAAAAGCTGAATTATGTGGCAGGGCACACAAGTGTGTAGCCACATATCTGTGGCATGCCGCACAATGACTTGCCGGTCACTTTTTCTACAAGTTCGACAGCGCTGATATCATTACCCATTATTTTCCTCAATATTTTTAACCATCTGGCATGTATCCTGTAGTTAAATAACTTTTCAAATGAAGAAGTTTGCCGGTTTTTCGCAGACGCAATTCTTGATTAAATCAAATATTTTAGAAGGGGGGAATTTTAAGTGATGTTGAAGAAGTTTAAATTGGCTTATTTGTTGGCGTCCTTCTTTATCGCGCTGGCGCTTTTGGCCGGCTGTGGCGGAGGAGGCGGCGGAGGCGGAGGGGGAATTACTGGATGCCCCACCATAACGTCTACAGTTGTTATCGCGGAGCCGAGCGATTATATATTTGCTACGCTGCAGGGCAATGTTGAGTGTGAAGAAAGGACGGCAAGCAACATTAACGGCGCTCCTTTGGCTATGGTTTCCTGCAGAGGCATTCCTTATGCCGAACCGCCTATCGGAGATTTGCGGTTTGCCGATCCGGTGGATCCGCTTGCGCGCGGTTCTTTGTTAGAGACAAAGGCTTTTAAAACCGCTTGTTTGCAGACTGGTGTGACTAATGAAGATTGCCTTTATCTCAATATTTTCCGACCGAAAGGCGCAGCGCCGTCCGGAGGCTTCCCCGTGATGGTCTGGATTCACGGCGGGGCGTTCATCTCGGGCGCCGCTTCAGAGACAGCTTATGATCTACCGGGTTTGGTGAGAGAAGGCGTTGTTGTTGTGACCATCAATTACCGTCTTGGCCTGCTCGGATTTCTTGACCACGCCGCCCTGGAGGGCGATCCCGGCAATTACGGCATTAAAGACCAGCAGCAGGCCCTGCGCTGGGTGCGCGCCAATATCCACAATTTCGGCGGCAATCCGAATAACGTGACGATTTTCGGCGAATCAGCGGGCGGACACAGCGTTTTGACGCACCTGGCCTGCCCAACTTCCGCCTGTTTGTTTCAAAAAGCGATTACGCAAAGCGGCTCTTACAACCCGATGCAAATGCCCAGGACAATTGCCCGCCAGATATACGCGCCGATGGTTGCAGGCCTGTGTCCCGGCTTGACCGATCCCACCGAGATCCGCGCTTGCCTGCGCGCGGCATCGCTTGCCAACATCCGAACGGCCATGGGGAGTTTCTGGCCGGTTCCCGATACCGGCACCACTTTTTTGCCTGACTCCATAGACACGCGTCTCACCGCCGGCACTTTCAATAGGGTGCCCGTGATGATCGGCAGCAATCGCGACGAGCACAGACTGTTCATGCTGCTTGGTATCGCCGCCAATAATTTTGAAGACACAACCGACGCAAAGTATAGAGCTGGCGTGAGCGGTTTGCTTGCCACGGACACCCGCATTGCTGCGGGTCTCTACACGGGCGTAGGAGATTTCTATCTGAGCAAGTACCCGACGCTTATTCAGCACAAATGGCGTTTG
>JBBIHZ010000036.1:8041-11818 GCA_037446735.1 Deltaproteobacteria bacterium | reverse complement strand
TATGGGCACTCATCAGAAAAAAGAAAGGCGCCATCAGATAAAATCCGACTGAGGCATGTCCGGAAGGAAAAGATTTTCCCTGACCCGGTTTTCCAATTTCCCAAAAATGATGATAATTCTGCTGTCCACCAAAATTCACAATATCCGCCGGACGTGGTCTTCCCCAATTGTCTTTAAATGCGGCATTGATGACCAGCCCCGGCCCCAGAATCATGAACACGGCTAAAAATAAACCTATTTTGCGGTATAGTGATAATTTAGCAAGAAAAAAACTGAAGATAAAGATAAGAAAACCTCCGACGGCTAAGATAATCGCGGGGATGTTTCCATACTGATAAAGAAAATACCAGGGCATATCACGCTTCATAAACCAGCCTTTTTCCGGCGAGTAAAAAAGCGATGCCACTTCAAGGTCAGTATTTGTCAAGGAAATGAACAGTGAAAATATTATGGCGGCGCTCATAATCACCGCGCAATGCATAGCAATTCTTTTCTTCATCTTAAAACCTTCGCGTTAATTCTCTTGGTGTCCAATCATTTTATGATCACCGTATAAATTAATTTCTTTTTTTTCAAAAATTATTTTCACGATTAATGCGGATATGATACCCACTCCCGCGCCACCGATAACATCGGCCAAAAAATGCGATGTTATTACCACCCGGGAAATTCCAATAACCAACGCTGCTGCGTACGCGGGTACACGCCAGCGGGGAAACAAAATAACCACGGCTGTGGCTAGACAGAACACCACCGCCGTATGACCGGAAGGAAACGAATTTAATTCATAACCGCTAGCGAAAAAAGTGAATCCGTAAAGATCATGCTCAAATAAGTTTTTTGGCCGATGCCTTCCGGCCAGCCATTTTATTGATGAATTGATAATTCCCGAGGTAATTAAAGCAACGAAAATGTAAATAACTCGCGTAAAATATAATTTATTTTTTTTGAGAAAATAAAATACCAGCGCCAATATCAACAATAACGCATAATACCACTTGGCGTCTCCCAAAACAGTTATGATCTGCCCTGGCGCGCGCAGCTTCAAACCCATTCCGTATTTGAAATAATTTGCTATGGCAATATCCCAGTATATATAAGCCAAAGTGACAAAAACAGAACATGTCAGAAAGACAAAATAAATTATTTTTCTATCTTTCAATATTAAATCCTCCGTAATTCCTGCACCAGATGTATCGGACATTGTCAACTTTAGCCCCATTTAACTCTATCGCTAATTCCCCCGCTTCGTCCATTGAGGAACATTTAATTTTCTTGAGATCTCTTTCTTTACAGAAGTGCGTATGTAAAATCAACAGGTCTAGACCCAGCGGCGGTTTTTTCTCCCAAACATCGAACTGGTCTTTGCGGGAGTCAAGAACATATAAATTATTGCCATAAGGCAGACTGTAATACATTGTTCTGCTGCCGAGCGTCCAGCTTGTTACCGCAAGAGCTTTTACGGAATTTTTATTTTCTTTCAATATTTCATCGGCTTTCGCGGTTATGTCGCTGAAGCCGTAAATATCACGCCAGGGAGACATGTAGTCCGGAAATTTTATAAATTTACCGGCGATTTCTGCATATACAAAAAGCATTAGAAATAAGGTTAATCCTGTTGAAAAATAAGCATAATATCTTTTCCATTTTTTATTGTCGCTCAAGAGAAAATAACAGCCGATAGGAATAAATAGCAAATAAAATATCGCCGGCCAGTGAGGCAATGTTCTTTTTGAAAATGAAGTCAACAGGAAAAAAAGCAATATCGTTCCACCAATTAAAACGGCCAAACGCAGGTAATCATTCTTTTCCCTTAGTGACTTAATAAAACCGTAAAATGCGGCGATAACAAGCAAGGGACTGTAGGCGCCAAGCTGGGCGCCAAAAGATACGAAAAATTTTTCCAGGCTGCTCGTAAACGAACCAAATACATGCGCTCCCTGATAGCGAAAACTGGCGAAATCGTGCTGAATATTCCATGAAATTATCGGTATAATCATCAGGAGAGCGATTAGGGCCGCTAGAAACATGCCCTTGTAAAACAGAATATCATATCTCCTGTTCATGAGATAATATGCCAAAAGCGGCGCTACCACAACGATGGCCGTGTATTTTGCCAGCCCCATGAGGCCGAGAATGACTCCCAGATAAACAAAATAAACGATTTTTTTCTCCCGATTTATTCTCTCGGCGATAAAAATAAGAAGAAAAACAAGCGGCAGCAGTAGCGAGTCAGGCAGCAACATCATCCCTAACACGTTAAACATAAAAGAACAGTTTAGGGCCAAAACGGCGAGCAGCGAAAGACGGTCTGACTGTGTAACGCGCATCATGAATAAATACGCGCAATACGAAGTGAGAGCAAAAATTATAACGGCCGGCAGTCGCGCCAGAAACTCGTTCGTCTTGAATGGGTAAAAAAACAAGGCGTGCACCCAGCCGACAAGCGGCGGATGATCCAGATAGCTCCAATCCAAATACTTCGCGTATAAAACATAATGCGCTTCATCAACACCCAGACCGAAAAAGGGAGAAACAACAAGACGAATGCTCGAAAAAATAATGATCAGCAAAAATATCTCTTTATTATTTTTGAGCATTAATCTTCTCTAATTCATTTTTGATTATCTCAAACACTTTCTCCGGCTGGATGACCTGTAGGCAGACATTATCTCGACATGCTGTTTTTCGGTGATTCGCCGCGCTCACGCAGGGAGAGCAAGCCAGGCCCGCATAAATAGGCGTTGTCTTTCCCAAAGATCCATATAAGGCAGGCGTTTCAGGACCGAAAATAACATAGGTATGCATATTGGTTACCGAGGCGAAATGCGGCGGTCCGGAATCATTGCTTACCATGAATTCTGAAATGCTATAAAGTACCGGCAACTGCGCCAATGTTACTTTTCCCGCAAAATTAATGCATCTTTCCTGAGCAACATTTTTTCTTAACATTTCCGCTTCTTCTCTTTCACGTGGGTCACCCGTGATAAAAACAAAGGCACCGGAGCATTCGGTTAAAATCATCTTTACCAATTTTATAAAATATTCCGGCGGCCATCGCCGCTGGATGAGCAATTCACTGGCATTGGGATTAATTAATATTACTTTATGAATATCCGGCCTGAATTTATCCGCACAGGAACATATAATATCCATAACTGATTTTTTTGCCGCCGTGGAATACTCAACATTTGCCAGGGCGATTTCCGTGTCGGAAATCAACGTTTTTGAATAGGGGATCTCTTTTTTTTCAGAGAGCAGAGCATTGACCAACGCAATAAAATTTTTCGCTATATGGATATGAGGATTATAGAGGACTTTGTGCGTTAGAAAACCGCCCCGGTAAAGACCTTCATTATAATATGCGTGAAAACCCACCTTATAACGCGCGCCGCTGAAAGCTGTTAAAAGCGCCGTAAAGCGGGAAAATAACTCCAAGTCTATCACGGAATCTATTTTCTTTTTTCTGGTCCAGATAAAAAATTTTAAAGCGTCGATGATAAAGTTGAAAATATTATCTTCGCGGATAGTGTAGATATTCCCATCAGCCACCGTCTTAAGAAGTTCCAGGCTGGGCTTGTTTTTTTTAAAAATGGCGAAATGAACGTTGCCTCCGGCGGGCAGCAATTTTTTAAGCTTTCTCATTGCGGGGTCGACTAAAATGGCGCTGCCCATTTCGGACAACTCAATAAAAAGAACATTGCGCGGAGCATCACAGCTCTTTTTTAAAAAAAATGACAAAATTTTCTGCAGCAACGATCCTAAGAAACACAAAGG
>JBBIHZ010000036.1:0-8031 GCA_037446735.1 Deltaproteobacteria bacterium | reverse complement strand
ATCGACTTTCATAGGCAAATAAGATTACCTTTTCTCATTTATTTATCCATACCACTGAGATATATAGGCAAAATAACAATCTCTGTCAACTAAACATTGTGTAACTATTTAATTCTTTTTATTAATAAAATAAGCGCTGTTTTTATGTTTAACTTGAAATATTGTGCCAATAAATGCTAATTTCCTTAAAATTATGTATAAAATAATAAGCAGATATATATTCAAAGAAACATCTTCTCTTTTCTTCATTATTCTGTTCGTGCTGACCTTTGTCTTGATCATGGGCAACATCCTGCAGATAATGGATTTATACGTTAACAAAGGAATCAGTTTTTTTTCCATCATTAAGCTCGTCTTCTTTTTGCTTCCTTCCTTGTTTATGTTTACCATACCTATATCGCTATTGATTGCCATACTTATTGCCATGGGTAGATTATCCGCCGATAACGAAATAACGGCTTTGCGAAGTTCCGGCGTCAGTTTGGTACAGATATACTATCCGGTGGGCATTGCTTCATTAATTGCCCTGGTTTTCACCTTCATTTTCGGTTATTATTTTATGCCGCATAGTTATGCGGCGTCAAAGCAGGTATTTTTCGAAATCGCCTTGCAAAATGCCAGCGTGGGCATCAAAGAAAAAGTGTTCAACGACGACTTTAAGGATATTCTTTTATACGCTGATAAAATATCCGCGGATAGTAAATATATGGAAGGTGTTCTCGTTTCCGATAACCGTATCACCGATCAGCCAAACACCATTCTTGCAAAGAAAGCATCTTTAGTATCCAATAATGAACTAAAAAGAATAAAAATAAGCCTGGAAGCGGGTTCTATTCATACGGTTACAGCTGATTTCAGAAATTACCGGCGCATAGATTTTGATCGCTACGACATAAACTTAGATTTATCAAAAATTATGAACACCGCCCGTTATGAAGCCAAAACTAAAGACGAAATGACCATGCCGGAACTCATCAGAAAAATAAAAGAAGCGGACGTAAATGAAACCGACCGCCGTGAATTTATCATCGAAGCCAATAAAAGATTCGCGATACCACTATCATGCTTAATATTCGGCATAGTTGCCATGCCCCTGGGAATAACGAGTCACCGCGCGGTAAAATCACGCAGTTTCGCCATCGGCATGATTGTGGCCTCGTCATATTTTCTGCTGCGCCTGGGTGGCGAAGCCTTCGGGGAAACAGGATACATATCACCTTCATTTGGCGTCTGGGCGCCTAATCTTATTTTCAGCGTTTTAGGCATATTAATCTTCTGGAGCGCATACAGAGAAATATCCATGACAACGGCAATCAAAAATTGGTGGCGTCGCTTATTATCAAAAAAATGAGGCCTGTGTTTTGAATATTCTTGACAGATATATCCTGGATAAATTTATCAAGCTATTCGTGATTATCTTAATCGCTTTCATCGCCTTATACCTTATTGTTGATTTTTTTAATCGTATCCGGATGTTTCTCAGCAACGATGCCTCTCTCACGCAAATGGCTCTCTATTTCGCTTATTCCATCCCTTTCATCATTTCCAACGTCCTGCCGTCCGCTGTTCTCCTGGCCACCTTGATGACCTACGGATCGCTGGCAAGATATAACGAGATTACAGCAATAAAATCCTGCGGCATAAGCATTTATCGGCTTTTGATTCCCGTTTTATCCTGCGCAGCCATAATCGGTGTTTTGCTTTTTTTATTCAGTGAGTTCGTCACGCCCATTGCCGTACAAAGGACCCAACATATTACAAAAGTTGAAATACAAAAAAGGCAGGCTTTAGGCTTTTTCAAAAAGAAAGAGATATGGTATCGATCCGACAACGCCATTTACAATTTCAAACTCTTCGATATCGACCGAAACTATCTTCACGGCGTAACCGTTAATTATCTGGATTTTGATGACTTCAGCATGCGAATGCGTATCGACGCCCGCGGAGCGCAATGGGAAAATGATCATTGGGTTTTTCATAACCTCATAATCACGACATTTGACGAAAATAATTATCCGGTGATGGAAAGAGTTGATGAAAAAATCATAAATCTACCCGAAAAACCTGATGATTTCAAAATCATTCAGAAAGACGCGGAGAAAATGGGCTATTTCGAATTGCGGAAGTATGTCCAAAAAATACAAAAAGAGGGCTACGATACCACGAGATACAGAGCCGACCTGCAGGGGAAAATCGCCTTCCCCTTTGTCACAGTAATTTTAGTCTTTATCGGCATGTTATTTTCCCTGCGTTCGGAAAGAAGCGGAGGTGTCATGCAAAGCGTGGGGATGGGTATTTTTATCGGCTTTTCATACTGGATTGTTCATGCTTTCTGCCTGTCTTTGGGGCGCGCGGGCACCATGAGCCCTTTATTGGGCGCATGGGCGGCCAATATTATTTTCATCATGGCCTCTGTATATTTATTCAAAAAAGCAAGAACTTAGCTAATAACGGTAATGTTCCGGTTTAAACGGGCCCTCCGTGGATATACCCAGATATTTTGCCTGCTTTTCAGTGAGCTTGGTGAGATTTGCCCCGAGTTTTTTCAAATGCAGCCTCGCTACTTCTTCGTCAAGCTTTTTCGGCAGCGTATATACTCCGACAGGATGCTTTTTTGCGGCCAATTCCATCTGCGCCAGACATTGATTTGTGAAACTATTGCTCATCACAAAACTGGGATGACCCGTGGCGCAGCCCAGATTGACCAGCCTGCCTTCCGCGAGCACGAGTATCGAGCGGCCCGATTTTAATTTCCATTTGTCCACTTGTGGCTTAATCGTTTCTTTTTTGCAGAATTTGCTCGTCTCCAGATAATGCATATCAATTTCACTGTCAAAATGCCCTATGTTGCAGACAATCGCTTCATCTTTCATTTTTTCCATGTGCTTGCCGGTGATAACATCGCAACATCCGGTGGCCGTAACATAAATATCCCCCATATCCAGAATTTCTTCGAGCGCCTTGACTTCGTAGCCTTCCATCGCCGCCTGCAATGCGCAGATCGGATCAATTTCCGTGATAATGACCCGCGCTCCGAAACCGCGCATCGACTGCGCGCATCCTTTACCTACATCCCCGTAACCGCAGACGACCACTACTTTACCGGCAATCATGACATCGGTCGCTCTTTTAATGCCATCGGCCAGCGACTCCCGGCATCCGTAAAGATTGTCGAATTTGGATTTCGTCACTGAATCATTGACATTTATGGCGGGGAATAATAATTCGCCTTCTTTTTGCATCTGATAAAGCCGATGTACTCCTGTTGTTGTTTCTTCAGATACGCCACGTATTCCTGCCGCCACCTTCTGCCATTTCTGCGGATCGCGCTTTATGGACTCCTCTAAACGTTCGTATATAATTTTGACTTCTTTATTTTCGATTTTTTTCTTTAATAATGACTGGCCTTTTTCCAGCTTAACTCCCAGATGAATAAAAAGCGTTGCGTCTCCGCCGTCATCGACAATTAAATCAGGGCCTGTACCATCAGGCCAGGTCAGTGCCTGTTCCGTGCACCACCAATATTCTTCCAGCGTTTCTCCTTTCCATGCAAATACCGCCGCCAGGCCTTCTTCGGCAACGGCAGCTGCCGCGTGATCCTGCGTGGAAAAAATATTGCACGATGCCCAGCGAATGTCCGCGCCCAATTCTTTAAGCGTTTCGATAAGCATTGCTGTTTGTATGGTCATGTGAAGAGAGCCGGTTATTTTCATGCCGCGCAAAGGTTTTTTGCGGCCGTATTTTTCCCTTATCGCCATCAGGCCAGGCATTTCGTTTCTGGCCAGCTGCATTTCCTTTTTTCCCCATTCGGCCAGTTTGATATCGGCAATTTTGTATTTCAGAGATTTATCAACTTTTAAAATAGACATTCGTTCTTCTCCTTTGCGCCACCCGCGCATAATGAATTTATTTATTAACATATTAATAAATTAAGTTAAATTATTTTTTATCTTGGATCTTTGCATCGGCAATCATAATAAAAGACCAGCAATGCCTAAAATTGCTGGTCTTAATGAATATTAAATATCTTCGTTATCCTTACAGGATAATTGTTTCAGCTTACTTTCTTTATTTTATTTTTTGCGTCAACCAAAACGCATTTAGGCTGCCAGTTGGATATTTCTTTTTCCTCCGCAATAACGTAGGTGGCAATAATGATAAGGTCGCCTTTGGACACTTTGCGGGCAGCGGCGCCATTGAGACAGATTGTGCCGGAATCCTTCGGCGCCTTGATCGCGTAAGTGGTAAATCTTTCCCCGTTGGAAATATTATATATAGCAACCTTTTCATAAGGCATGATATTGGCCTGTACCATTAGATATTCATCAATGGAAATACTACCCTCATAATGTAAATCGGCGTCGGTTACCGTCGCGCGATGAATTTTTGATTTCAGCATGAATCTTTGCATATCTAAACTCCTCGATTTTTTCGTTATATCATTTCCCCGAAAACGTGATTATCAATAAGCCTTGTTTGCGCGACTTTTACCGCCAGAGCGATAATTGCCTGACTATTGATTTTTGGTACGTCCTGTAACGTCTGCGCGTTGCATATCTTTACATAATCGATCTGTGTGTACGGCGCGCCTTTAATTATTTTTTCGGCCTCGCCGATTATTACTGCCGTTTCTCTCTCTCCTTCATCATAAAGCTTCTGCGCGTATTTTAAAGCGGCGATCAGGGTTAGCGCCGATTGCCTTTCTTTATCTTTTAGATAAACATTACGCGAACTCATCGCCAGTCCGTCCGCTTCCCTTACCGTGGGCAAGCCCACAACTTCGAGATCCATATTCAAATCGGCGACCATTCTTTTTATTGTTACATACTGTTGATAATCTTTTTTCCCAAAAACCGCTACATGCGGTTTGACGATATTGAAAAGTTTGGCACAGATTGTGGTCACGCCGCGAAAATGTCCCGGGCGCGATAAACCACAGAGATTCTTGGTTACTTCCTCAACTGTCACGTAAGTTTGATAACCTTCAGGGTACATTTCTTCGTTGCCGGGATAAAAAATTATATCCGCGCCGACATCTTTGGCCATTTTTGCATCACGGGCAAAATCACGCGGATACTTGGACAAATCCTCCTTGGGGCCAAACTGCGTGGGATTCACGTAGATACTTACAATTAGGCAGTCTGCGAGCTTTTTCGCTTCGCGCATTAATTGCAGGTGGCCTTCGTGGAAATAACCCATGGTAGGGACAAAGGACAACTTCTTGCCCTGCCGCCTGAGTCCTTCCGCGTAGTCCTGCATTTCCTTTGTGTATTCAATCGTTTTCATTTCACGCACAAAAAAAGCCTCTCGCCGCTAGACGAGAGGCTATGTATTTATATTGCAGTTCATGTTCCTTCGTCCCGGTCCTTGCGGATCCAAGCGTTGCGATGAATTATCGATATTTTTTTATATTTGTCAAGAAAAATTAATTTTCAAAATTACTTGATAATTAAAATCTGGCCCGGTGTTATTTTTTCATCTAGCAAATTATTCAATTCCTTTAGTTTAGCAACATCAATATTATTTTTTTGCGCGATACGGTAAAGATTGTCGCCTTTTGTAACTATATATTTATCCGTGCCTAAAGATTCAATGTCCTCTGTGGATAACACTTGATTCTTTAATTTCGCCTGCGCAGTCTTTTTGGGAACTTCTTTAATCTGGAGCCACTGCCCGTAGTAAATAGCGTCTGTCTGCAGGTCATTGAGGTCTCTAATTCTTGCGACAGTTATTTCAAAATGCCGGGCGATGGATTGAAGCGTGTCACCTTTCTGAACACGATACCTGCCATCCTCGGTAATAACTGCAGCGTTTGTTTTTTCTGCCATCCTCGCGTTAACCGTATATTGCGTGCCGGGCATAGGAATGGTCAGTATTTTTCCGGCCACCAAAACGCTGTTCGCGCGCAAGTTGTTATGTTTTCTCAGCGAAGCAAGAGAAACACCGTATCGCTTGGCAATCGAAGACAGCGTCTCTCCTCGTTTTACTTTGTGGTGAACAACCAGCGTTCTGTCCGCCAGTCGGGGCTTTTCCGCCGTAGGAATATCGGCTGCGATCTGCGCAAATTTATCAAGAACATTAACAGGAATTTTCAGATTATATTCACGATCCGGCGTAATTTTATGCCTTAGTTCGGCATTGAGAATACACATTATCTCTTCGGAAACATCCAGCCTGGCGGCTATATCCTGAAGTTTCATCATCCTTTCAACTTTTACCGACTGAAAGGAAAAAGCAGCTGTTTCCTGTGGTGGAAGATCAAAACCGTACTTTCCCGGATCTTTAATTATATGCAAAGTGGCCAGAAAACGTGGCACATATCGCGCTGTTTCCTGCGGCAAGAGTCTGTACAAATCCCAGAAGCGATCAAAATAGTTTATTCTCTGGCGTGAAATAACACGCAGTACCCTTCCTTCCCCGCAGTTATACGCGGCCAAAACCGTCAGCCAGTCTCCGAACATCGCGTGCAGCTCTTTAAGATACGCTATCGCCGCCCGGGTGGATTTCACCGCATCCATGCGCTCGTCGATCCATTCGTCCCGGTTCAGGCCAAACTTATAGCCGGTGGAAGGAATAAATTGCCAGAGACCGAGCGCGCGGGCGCGCGACAAGGCATTTATTTTATAGCCGCTCTCCACTAAAGGAAGCCAGATAAACTCTTCCGGAATTCCCGCCATTTTCAATTCTTTTAATATTATTTCCCGATATATACCCGCGCGCTTATATGAGGAGATGAAAAATTCTCTTTCCGGCCCCTGAAATGAACGAATTTCGCGTTCAATATCGTCGTTGATTTTTAAAGGAATTTCCGATGTTTTGCCGCGCGTCAGTGACTGCTGCGCCGAGTAGACCGCCAAAATTCGCTTGGAAATCAAAAGACGCAGATCATCTTTCTGGCGGGGCACGTCGGCATCGCCATTTTCTTCCAACAAAAGCGCGTAGGCGCGATCCAATGTGCTGATGGTATTTTCCACGTCCCCCTTGGCCCAAAAAGCGTCCGCCTCATCAAGCATGGCAAGAATTTTCTCCACCTTTTCCAGCTCCGCGTCAGGCGCTTTATCCGTCGCCGCGTGCGCGGAGGCCACAGCAGATTTTTGCTCGGTTGCGGCATCATTGCTTGGTTTATCGGCGGCCGCCGTTTCCTGCGCGGAGCGTGTTTCAAAATGCGCTGCCGAATTGGGCGGAGCTTTAGTATCCGTTATTACTTGTTTGGTGCACGCACTGAAACCAAAGACAAACAAAAATATAAACAGACAAAAAGAAAATTTTAATTTGCGTCTGTTTATTAAGAGCATTCTCATTTTTTTAGCACCTCATAAACCTTATTTTATCCACTAATTATTTTTTTTATAATATTAATTCATTCTTATCAAATTATTTCAAGTTAACATTTATTTTTCCGACTGACCACTTCCCGACCTGTTCATGAGATAGGCCTGAATAAATGGATCAATGTCTCCATCGAGAACGCGTCCGGCATCGCCAATTTCCATGTCGGTTCGGTGATCCTTCACCATTTTGTACGGTTGCAAAATATAGGAACGTATCTGGCTGCCCCACGCAATATCTTTTTTGGTTTTGTTTTCCTGATTCTGCTTTTCGTTTTTAATCTGCAATTCCCTTTCGTACAGTCGCGACTTAAGGTATTTCATGGCCATCGCCTTGTTTTTATGCTGAGAACGCTCGTTTTGGCACTGAACGACGATTCCCGTGGGCAGATGCGTAATTCTCACCGCCGAATCCGTCTTATTCACATGCTGCCCGCCCTTACCTCCGGCGCGAAAAGTATCGATGCGCAAATCATCGTCGTTTACGGCGGTGATATCCCCGGCCCTAACTAGACCTGCCCGTTTCAGACTCGATGTGACCACAATCATGTCATTGGTTGGCTCACCTCTATCTCGCATGTCGCGTATGTGCTGATATACGAGCATGTTTCGGTGTTGGAAGTCCGAATCGACCAGACGTTGCTCAACGACGTCGATAACATTTGGGTAATGGATCATGAGCCCCAAAATGGCAAGCTCGCAT
>JBBIHZ010000035.1:0-11832 GCA_037446735.1 Deltaproteobacteria bacterium | reverse complement strand
CGCTCAAGGCATACGCCGCATGCTTTGCATAAATCCATATCAATGAGCGCGTAATAATTGGACGCGAAATATCGGGCGGGATGTTCATGCTTTTTCGCCGTGGTCAGAACGCCGCAGCAACAGCCGCAGCAGATGCAGATACAGTTTGGTTTACGTGAATTACCCGGCTGCAGCACCATACCTTTTTCTTCGGCCATATCAAGTATTTCCAGACACTCCTGCTTCGATATACGCCGGGCGCGGTTTCTGGCCGCGTGACTGCTTGTTCCGATAAGAAGACATACTTCAATGTTATTCGTCTGCCTGCATGGCTTTCCCAAAATGGCTTCCCCCTGCTTGCAGACACAGTTGGCAACATGGATTGTTTCCCTGGTGCGCTTGATGTAGCGACGCATGTTATCATAGGTATCGACGATATATTCGGGAATAATTGCTTTCAGATGCGGGCTTGTCCGGAGTTGGGGTAACGAGGAGCGGAAAAATTCCTTATCGAAAGCTTCATCAAAGTATCGATGAATCATTTCCACCAACTCCCGCGTGAGATTGTCCACCTGATATTCAAACATGCCGATGGCCAGCATGGCCATGCTGTAGCGCGGCTGTCCCGGACGGCTCGAACGGCTGATAACCCCCTTGATGAACATTTCCTCCAGCATCACCGCTAATTGCTCGCGTGATATCGCCACGCCAAAATTTTTATTAAACCTCTTATGAATAACGGAAACAGGTATTGAACGCAACGTGAGGCACAGGGCTATTTTCGCCTGCGGCGGCGTGAAAAAATATTTGAGTATCTCGATTTCCACGCCGCTTCGCGTTGCGGGATAGCCGATGGGATATTTGTCCAGCTGAATCTGCAGTTGCCGGTAAATTTGCTCTTCGGTCACCTAGTGTCTCCGCGGATTACAGGCCAAGAAACTGTATCGCCACACCGCACAGCAAGATGGAAAAGCCGGCCAGCGCGTGCGTGTAGCGCTCGAACCGTCCTGTCGGAAGCAGTTTCAAACCGGCGGCGGACCCCAGTACCACAGTAAGCATCGTCACGATTGTCACGGTGCTGAAAACCAGGCTGACCAAGACTACGTGGTACATGTTTCCCTGTGCCGCCGGATACATAAGGATAGGAATCAACGGTTCGCAGGGGCCAAAGACAAAAATAGCAAACAGCACCCAAGACGTGATGCGGTTGTGATCGCTCTTGTCATGCACATGAACGTGTTCTTCCGCGTGCACATGAGCATGCTTGTGCGTGCTGCCATCGCTGTGAGGGTGCCAGTGCGCGTGAGACTGATTGCGGTAGGCGCGGCGCATTCCCCAGATAAAGTATACAAGCCCGAAGGCGATCAGCGCCCACCCCGCGATATTGCCGCGGATTGATTCCAGTGGCTCCAGTTGGGCGATAGCCAGGCCGAAAGCAATACCGATAAAACCAAGAATAATCGAGCTGCCCACATGCCCCAGACCGCAAAGCATTGTAATCCACGCTGTCTTAAATAGAGACCACTTTCGAGCTTTCGACATCGTGATAAAAGGCAGATAGTGATCCGGCCCGAACAGTGTATGAAAAAAGCCGAGGGAAACGGCAGTGATCAAAAGAATTCCCAACTCACTGGTCACTTTTTAAAATCCTCCATTTCCTTCTTCAGCCAACTCAGCCACGCTTCTATGCCCGCACCGGTCCTGCAGGAAATTTCCAGAATGACTATTTTCGGATTCAAAGTTAAAACCCTCTTACGCAGGGCGTTGAGATCAAAATCACTGAGCGCCAGATAATCAATTTTGTTAATCAAGAGCAAATCACAGACAGAAAACATCAGCGGATATTTAAGCGGCTTGTCATCGCCTTCCGGCACGCTTAAAATCATCACGTTTTTGTGCGCGCCGGTGTCAAATTCCGCGGGGCAGACCAGATTGCCGACGTTTTCGATGATGATTAAATCGTAATCTTTCTTCACCAATCCCTCCAGACCTTGCCCGACCATCGTGGCATCCAGATGACAAAAACCGCCTGTTTTGAGCTGCACGGCAGGCACTCCGCCCGCGGCAACTTTTTCCGCGTCCACGGTGGAATCGATATCAGCTTCGATCACACCCAGACGGTAGCGGTCTTTGAGACCCTCCATAGTGCGCAAAATCAGGCTGGTCTTGCCCGAGCCCGGCGAGGACATCAGGTTCAAAAGCATCGTCCTTTTCTCGCGAAGCTTTTCCCGAATATCTCTTGCCAGTTCATCATTATCGGCAAGAATTTCTTCTTTTACTTCGATCAACCTCACGCCTGTCATTACTGCACCTCCATGGACTTGATATAATACTCTCTGCCGGAAACAAGCGTGCCGCTTTCTGCGCCGCAGGAAGGGCAAACAAGATTTCCTATCCGGGAAACTTCCGCTTCGAAGGTCGAGGAGCACGCGTCGCAACGCACTACAATCGGCATCCTTTCGATCTTCAGTTTCGCCCCTTCGGCAATCGTTCCTTTGCTCAAATAATCGAAATACCGCTGCAGCCATTCATCTTCCAGGTCGCTGAGCTTGCCTATTTGCAGATGAACGACCATTACTTTTCTTGTCTCGTTCATCATGGCGTGTTTCAAGACGATATTCAAAATACTTTCCGTTATCGGCATCTCATGCATCGGACGCTTACTTCCTCAAAATTGAATAATGCTTTTTGATTATATTTGTTACCGGCGGCATAATGTTACCACTTGTGAATGCAGAAATCTATATTGCGACATTAAACTGATTCCACCCGGCAGGGCACATAACGGTGCATGGGCGTGCCGAACTGGTCGCGGTGCGTGTTTTTGGTCAGGCGGTTAACGTTAGCACCGTATTTTACGCCATTGTAAACCAACCCGAAGCCGTGCGGGATAACCACGTGGCCGGGACGCGCCGTGTCGGTGATTTCCAGCTCAATCTCTTCGCTGCCTGCTTCCGTGGTCACTTTCACCTGCTGACCGTCCTTTAAATTAAAAGATTGCGCGTCACGCGGGTGCATGGCCAGCGTGCAGGCGCGTTTGCCTTCATTCCAAGCGGGATCACGCATGTTGGTGTTCGCGTTCATCGAAGTGTGCCTGCCAGCCATGAGAATCAGCGGAAATTCAGCGGACATAATCAGCGCCGCTTTCTCGCTTGCCACGTCCAATGTTTTTAGTTCGTCAATGAGCTCCGGGATATAGAGATTGATTTTCCCGTCACCTGTTTTCAATTCGGCAAAATTGTTTTCCGGATCGAGTTTTCCCACCCAGACGCCTTCGGGGTGGTCAAGAATCTGTTGGAATATTTCTTCGCCAAGCATGGCTCCCGGCTTGAAACCAACTCTTGCGGCGTTTTCCTGAAAAGATTTTGGCGTTACCTGCAATATCCCCCAAAGCGCCGCCAGATGCACCGAACCTAAAGCCTTGCCTAGCGTTTTGCCTAAAATAAACGGCATATTGTTCATCGCCCGCGGTTCGCTCATCGCGTATTCCATCAGCGCCATGGCAAATTCCGGACGGCTCTTTTGGGCTGCCTGATAAAGTTTATCGGGAATCGGCGGAATTAAACCCATCTTATCGGCAATCCTCAAATGTATTTCGCCTAATTCCAGCGGCTCTCCTTCCGCCTCGAGAATCGGCCGGCGCATCTGAAAGTGGATGCCCGGATAGGTCATGGGAAAAAATGTGCTGTCCCAGGATTCATAGCCAGAACGAGACGGCAGAACGTAATGAGAAAGAGCGGCTGTTTCCGTCATGGCTATTTCCGCGGTAACAAGCAGGTCAAGACGGCTAAAAGCTTTTTCGTAAGCGGTCGTGTCCGCATAGGAACGCAGTGGGTTGCTCCCCGAAACAATAACGGCGCGCAATCTCTCGGGGTGCTCGGAGAGAATTTCTTCCGGCATGACATTGGGAGGGAAAACACCGCAAACGGGGAAAGAATTCGTCTGCAGCGCGCGCCATATTTTCGGGTCTCTTTCATCAGTATTTGATCCGATCGGCATTAAATGACCATTGATGACGTTGCCTCCCTCCACGCAAAGCCTGCCGCAGATGGCCATCAGGATCACTATTAGGTAGGAATTCAGGCCGCTGTGACGCCCCATGAAAATGCCCAGGTCATAGCGCAGGGATGACTTGCGCGTGGCAAACAAACGGGTCACTTCCCGCACCTGATCATAATCAAGTTCACAGGTCTTAATCGCGGCGCGCGCGTCAAAATTTGTAAAATAAGGCTTCACCTGATCAAAACCTGATGTATGGTTGGCAAGATAACCTTTATTATCCAGGCCTTCCTGCAGAATAATGGAAATCATCGCTTTGAGTAGCAGGGCATCCGTGCCGGGACGGATCTGCAGGTGAATATCGGCAATCTTCGCGGTTTCGGAAACGCGTGGATCGACCACAATTAATTTTTTGTCCGGATCTTTGGAAAGACGCTGAAGTTGTCGCGGCGCCTGGGGAATCTGGTGGCTCTGCATGCCGTTCCAGCCCAGTATCAACAGCGCGTCAGTGTTGGCAACGTCAGGCTGATCGTGAAGATACTGACGCCCATGCGTGCGCCCGATCACCCAGAATGCTCCGGCAAATTCCTGCGCCAGGGCGCCATAATGATACTGGGAACCCAATCCCCGCATCAGCCGTATGCCGAAAGCCGCTTCCAGGTGACAGCCTTGCGTGCTTGCGCCCATGTACGCAAATGAGCGAGGCCCGTGTTTATCAACAATGCTTTTAAGCATGGAAGCTATTTCATCAACGGCCTGTTCCCAGGAAATGCGTTCAAATTTATCTCCGACTTTTTTGAGCGGATATTTCAGCCGGTCGGCGTTATGCTGATGATAGGCGATGTTCACGCCTTTGCGGCAGACATAGCCTTCGCTTTTGACATTGGCCTTATCTCCCTTAACTTTGACAATGCGGTTGTTTTCCACCTCGATTTCCAGACCGCAGTTCTGCGCGCAAAGAACACATCCTGTTTTATGCCATTGCCCCATGATATACCTCCTGTTATCTCTAAACTAATCGCGCACTATTTTAAGGATGCGCTGAAAAATCATCTTCTTAAAAACGGACAGCGGTTGTGTATCCTTCACCAGTTTCATGTGCATGATCGCGCCTTCCCACGCGTTAATGATAAACTGCGCCATCTGCGGCGTATCCGTGTCGGCGTTGATGTCTCCCCTTACCCGAGCTTCCTCCAGCAATTGTTCTATGCCTTTTTGCATATCACAATAGACTTCGCTTATTTTTCCCCGGAAAGTCTCGCTCAGATCACTCATCTCCTGCATCAGGTTGCCGATGGGACAGCCGCGGCGCAAATCCATTTTTGTGAAGATATCAGTATAGGCGTCGAAAAAACGCGAAAGCTTTTCCAGCGGCGGCGAGCTATCTTTTTTTAAATATTTGTCCGCCATGGACTGAATAAATTCACGGAAATAATCGATTGTCGCCAGCCCGAATTCCTCCTTGCTTTTGAAATAAAAATAAAAAGAGCCCTTAGGCACACCCGCCGCGTCCAGCACCTGCTGAATGCCGGTCGCGTTAAATCCCTGAGCGTGAATAAGTCCGGCTCCTTTACGGATTATTTCTTCGCGCGTGCTGCTTTGTGCCATTATATCCCCCTAATGGATAAAATTAATCCTGCATGACTTTTAAAAAAGCTTCCAGCCTGCCTTTTTCATGCAGAATTTTTGAGCCCATTTCCGAAACCGTTGCCGGAGTGGCGGGCATTTGTTTTCTCTCCTCAAAAACAATGGCTCCTGTGGGGCAACCGGTAACACAAAGCCCGCAGCCGATGCATTCAGTGGCGTTGACTACAGCCACATCAGCGACCATATCAATGGCCTTCATGGGGCAGCGCTCATCGGCACAGATACCACAGCCCGTGCATTCATCGGCATTAACAAAAGCTTCAAAGCGGCTCGGTTCAAAAGCGTGCGGATGTTTAAGCTGCGTTCTGCCGCGCAAAACTGTGCAGCAGCACGGACAGCAGTTGCAGATAAGATTAGCCCTATCCGCGCTGTTGTTGCTGGTGTGCACGAGACCGGCTTCTTCGGCCATGTCCAATACTTTAAGCCCTTCTTCCTTGCTTATATGACGTGCAAATCCGTATTCCACCAGAAATTGCGCCGCTGCGTCAAAAATCAGGCATACTTCTTTAGGTTTATCGCAGCCGGCAACACTTACCCGGCAGGCGCAATTGGTCAGCGCGATGAAAGAAGCGTTATTGATGAAATTTTTGACTTCTTCGTACGGATGGATTCGGTCACGCGCGGTGACGGATTTATCTACGGCCACAACGCGCATCAGTGGCGTGGGATTTCCCGCGAAGGAAGCGCCGAGCGCTTCATGATGATACTCCTCCCAGAGCTTGCCCAGTCGCTCATGCATGGGCGTGCCGCCGCCTTTCATAAACGGAAACTCAAAAACACCCGGGATGAGCGGCACGAGGGCGTAACTTTTTTCTCCATCCTTTATCCGCGCCGCGATGATTCCTTTTTTTGCCATCGCTTCCAGATGCTGCATTGCGTCGCCTTCAGAAATTCCCGCCTTTTTCGCGATAGCTACAGGCGTCTTCATTTTATAACTCATCTGCGCGGCCACGGCCGCTTCCTGCGGCGTGAAAAGTATTTTAAGAATTTCGTCGATGGATTTCGCTTTCGGCGCTGTAGTCGGGTGCGCGTCCAGTATCTGCCTTAATCGTTCATAAATATCCATGAGTTTCCTCCCTGATTTTAATTGGGAATTAACATAATAGACCGGTCGTCTACTAGTCAAGCAATATTTCTCCCAAAGGCGCAAGCTGTTAATTTGTTTGTATTTTTATTTAAGGGCTTTTATTATTCTTGACACCGAAACGTTAATTCCTGATACTTCTTCCAGAAAAAACAGGAGGTCTTGAACATGGCTGACATTAATTTGTGCCGGCAACTTGCTAAGGGAATCGGCGCGGGAGAATCCGCTCTTATCCCAAAAATATTTGAAGCGCTGATCAACGATGATGAGGCAAAAGTATTGCTCGCGGCATCACCCCCGGCAACCGTAAGCGAGTTAGCGCAAAAAACGGTATTTCCCGAAGAGACAATCAAAAAAATGATGGAATCATTATTTAACAGAGGGCTCATTTTCAAAGCGCGTAAAGGCGAGGAGATGAAATTCTATCGTGTGAAAAGCGTACCCCAGATGCATGACTCCACCAGTCTTACGCCCGGTTTATCCAGAAAAGTGCTGGATTTGTGGAAAATGTACATGAATAAGGAATGGCCCGCATACGGCCAGGCAATAACCAACTTCCTTCCCGGTTCCGTCATGCGCGTTGTTCCCGTGAATGAACGCATTGATCCGCAATCGCGCATTCTCGCCTATGACGACGTGCTGAAAATCATTGAAGGAGCAAAAACACTTTCCGTCACCAAATGCTCCTGCCGTGTCATTGACGGCTCCTGCGGCAAGCCCCTGGAGGTGTGCATGCAGGTTGACCGCGCGGCAGAGTACAATATCGAAAGAGGAACAGGACGCGCTTTGTCCAAAAGCGAGGCGATGAAGATTATTCAGCTATGCGAAGAAGAAGGGCTGGTCCACGTGGTTGATAATCGCCAGGCCGTGGGACATGTCATATGCAATTGCTGCAAGGATTGCTGCCTGAACTGGCCGATAATGAAAGGACCCAAAAAATGGGTCGCGCCCAGCCGCTTTGAGGCCTTGGTTGATCCTGATTTATGCACGGGCTGTGAGACCTGTCTAGACAGATGCTTTTTTGACGGCATTGTCATGGAAAATGACCTGGCCGTGATCAAGACGGAAAACTGCCTGGGATGCGGCGCTTGCACCGTCACCTGCCCTACCGAGGCAATAAAACTTAAGGAAGTCCGGCCGGCCGATTTTGTTCCGGTTTAACACCGGGTGCAAAGGCGACAAGAAATATTCGCGTGACAACTATTTCTTTTTATCGCCGGTAAAAATGCTTTTGAAAAAACCGGTGATGCGTTTTTTCAAATAAGGAGGGAACTCATCTTTGCGCAAGGACGCGGTGATATTTTCTAAAGATTCGCGGCAGGCGTTTTCCCCCTTTTTGACAAGATCACTGCTGCGCGCGAAGTCAGCCCAATGAAGATCACCGACTTCCGGGCGGATTATTATGTCCGCGCCCGCCAGTTCTACCTCCTCCAGCTTGTTGGAGGTAATTTCACCCGCGCGGTAAATTATTTCCGTTGCTGTATCCACATCCGCATCTGTCGCCTTGGGCAGCGCGCGGCCGACCATCACCGCAATAACGATATCCGCGCCCAGCTCACGCGCCGCCCTGACGGGCACACTGCTGGTAATGCCGCCGTCCGCCAAAAGCTTATCGCCCTTGCGCACCGGCTCCACAGCCCCGGGAACGGAAGAGCTGGCCAGCACCGCTTCGCGCAGTGAGCCTTCGGAAAGAATAACCTCCTTGCCGGTAATCAAATCCGTGGCCACGGCGTAAAAAGGAATTCGCGTGTCGCGGATATCAATATCCGGCAGAAGAGAATTAATCAGCGATTTGAAATCCTCGCCGGGAAGCAACGAGGGACGGAAAAAAGCGCGCATCAGATAATAACGGTTTAATAGATAGGACTGGGCTTTCTGCAAAGAAGATTTTGGCGCGGGCGAAAACGAAATGCCGATGGCCTTGAGCGAAGAGTTGTCAAATTCCGGACTTTTCAGATAAATATCGATTTTTGCCTTTATTTCTCCTGGCGACTGGCCGCTCGCGTAAGCGCCACCGATCAACGAACCGGCGCTTGTTCCCACGATCAAGTCTATCCTGACGTCTTCCTGCTCCAGAATATCCAGCACGCCGATGTGGGAAAGACCGCGCACACCGCCGCCTCCCAACGCCAGACCAACTTTTTTACCAATCCATTTCATTTTGCCGTGCCATCATTATTAATTCAGCGTTAGTCACCGCAACGTGACTGATTACAGAGATGTTTTCGTTTACGTATCTTCCCGAGGGGATATTTTTTTGCCGAATTTCTCAATCTCTTTGCCCGCGTCCTGAATTCCCCTGCCCACCTCCTCGGTAATCAGCCGGCCTTTTCTTTGCAGCTTCAGGGCAATCTCCTCGGACTTTCGCATGACTTTTCCGCTTTCTGCCCGGCCCAGGCCAGTCCTCTTTCCAGATTTCTGTTGGCCGCGTCGAGTGCATCGCCGGCTCTCGTTCTTTCCCGTTTCGCCCATGATTCTGTTGATTCGATATGCGATTCCAGAGCCAGCGCGTGATAGGCGCGCGCGAAGGCGTCTTCAATTCTTTTTACTGATTTTACCGTGCCTTTTTTCACGTCATCCGCCAACTTATCCAGTTCCCGCGCCGATTCCTCCAGTTCTCTCTTGCCCTTGGCGGAGGCCTTGGCTGCTTTTTCTTTCATGTATGCCGCGCCTTTTTTTATTTGTTCCGAGGCGGAATTTATATTTTTATCGAGATAATCTTTTTTTGCTTTCTGAAAAGTCTGTTCAATAAGCGAAGGCGTTTCATCAGTGGCGGCGGATATGTGCGGAATAATCACTACCGCAAAAAAAGCAAAAACAAAAACCAGAAATACACTATTCAAGCGACTCATTTTTTCTCCTTTCCTGAAGTTCCTATCATATTTATATTATCATTTTTTGTGAATCTTTAGATGAGCGGGCCTGGATTTTCATTAAGAAGAATCTTTTTAATGCGATACAGGCACGGAGCGTCTTTTTTGAAAATTATTTTGATCGCTTCGTCAATTCTGTTTTTACTGATACCGGAAATACGCAGATTGGTTTCGATGCGGTTTAAGCCATGACGTAGCGTTTTTATCTCCAGCGGGTTGTCATCCTCGTTGAGCGGCGTGACATCAACTATGTCTTCATCAACCTTATCAAAGGTTATATGCCAAAAAGTCAACTTGTCTTCGATATCGATATTGTCCTTCAGAAATTCGCTAATGCCTATTTGCCGGTTGCTCTTCAACAAGGCGTCAAAACTTTCCATAAAATTCATGTCTAGATAATGGCTGAAAGTGCTTCGGGGCTCGGGATTCTTGCTGCTCTTGCCGGTCGGTTCGACAAAGGCGTCCACGAGAATAACGATAATATGCTTATATTTGCCGCGGTTTTCTTTCAGCACACGGGACAAACTGCGCAGGCCCAGATTATCGGCATTGCCGCCATCGAATACATGGCGGTATCTCTCATCATTTTCATCGGAAAAATCCCGTAGCGTCACATAGCTGAAAACCGCCGGAAACGCCGCGGAAGCCATAACGGCGCGCGCCACATGAAACTGATAAATATCGGAATTAAGATGCTCGGTGAAATCCTCCTCGGTAAAGGTAAAGACGGAACCGAATTGCATTTTCGGCGCTCCCTCTTTTAATTCTCTGTTCGGATTTTTATAGTATTCCGTGCCGTCTGTGGCATTGATAATAAGGTAAGGGCGTTCAGGGTTGAGGTCCCCGAATTTTAAAGGCACACCGAGATTCTTGGTGTCAAAAAGATTATCCTCTAGGGTCTGAGCCATGATGTCGGTGCGGTCATAGGCGGTCAGCCAGTAGCGCGCGATGTTGCCCGGCCAGAACCAGCTGGCAAACCATCTGTTCAAAAAATCTCGCGACATCAAATCCTCGACATGAGCGCGGCGGAATTGGAGATTCAGGTCAAACAAACCCCTCGCCCGCCGTTCATACCAATCCTGCCTGCTGATCCAGATGCGGTTGGAGCTTACCTTGGTCTGAGAAAGATGAAATAATTTTTCGATATAGGCGCACTCTTTGGCGGAACAGTCGCTTATTGCCCTGCGCAGCGCCCTATGCGCGACTCTTTTTTCTTCGTCGGTCATCTTACCGACAACAATCTGCTGCCTTTTACCTTTTTTATAGCAGGCAATATTATACTGATCATTGAACGCTGCGCAGTCCAGCTTGCAGCGGGGAACGGGTATCACAAATTCCGGATCTTCCGTAACGGCGTAATAGGCGCCCGCTAGCGAGCCGCCGGAAACGGAAGAAATGACGTCAACTTCCTTGAGAATATCCATGTCGGGATCATGCTGTAGTGTGATCATGACGCGCGCGGCAAAATAAGCCGCGCGGCTGCCGCCGCCGGATAAAGCCAGCATCACCAGCACATCCTGATTGCCGCGGTCATCCGCTATTTTAAACGAGGCATGGCGCGCAGGGCCGAAAGCGCCGGGGGATTGCATCATCACCAGCGCCGTTTTCGGATGATTCCAGTAGGCGTATTGCGTGCTGCAACCGGAAAAAATTATCAACAGAAAAAAAGCAAACAGAAAATAAATAATGCCCAGCCGTTTGTTTTGCACAGCCCAATGATCACTTTTTGAAATTTTAAGCAGGTTCCTGATTATTGCTGTTTCCAGAGCGCTTCTCATGCGGCGGCCTCTTTACTTGCAAGTTTACGTATTATACACTACGGAAATTAATTCAGCGAGTTTGTTTTACCGGCGCGCCACCTTTTGCTTCCTGCCGTAACCGCTTTTTGGCCGGTTCATAGCCTTGCCGGGCGGATTCAGCCATCCATTTTCTACCCTGAATACTGTCTTTAGCCGCACCCTGCCCGCTTAAATACATCTCCGCAAGCCAGTACTGCCCTTCGGCGTCGCCAAATTCTGCGGCTCTTTTATACCATTGAAACGCCTGCGTGCTATCACGCGCCACACCCGCGCCCAGAGCGTAGTGGTTTCCCACCAGCGTCATCGCTCCCGGCACATTGCGCTTGGCAGCAATCTGTGCCCAGTTGAACGAACGGTAATAGTCTTTCTTTTCAAAAAACATTTGGGCGATGGTGATCTGCGCCTGCGGATAGCCGTTTTCAGCCGAGGTTTGCAGCCAGTCGAATGCCTT
>JBBIHZ010000034.1:0-11983 GCA_037446735.1 Deltaproteobacteria bacterium | reverse complement strand
TTATTGGCCGCGTCTATTAGTTCACCCGCCAGTTTCTCCCGCATTGTTTTTTCCGTGCGTTCCTGCGCGTTGGTGATTAACCAGCGGATAGCCAGCGCGGTGCGCCGGGCAGGCAAAACTTCCGTCGGAACTTGATAGGTGGAACCGCCCACGCGCCGGGACTTTACTTCAATCAGCGGCTTAACGTTGTTTACCGCTTTTTCAAAGTATTCCACGGGCTGCTCTTTGACTTTCTTTTCAATAATATCAAAAGCGCCGTAAAGAATACTTTCCGCAACGCTTTTCTTGCCGCGTTTTAAAAGCGAATTAATGAATTTTGCCACCAGTTTGTTGTTAAACTTGGGGTCCGGCAAAATATCTCTTTTTTCAATTTCCCGTCTTCGTGGCATGCAAATTATCCTTAAAAAAGTTTAGCTTGGCTTCTTTGCCCCGTATTTTGATCTGCCCTGTTTACGGTCCTGCACGCCTACCGCGTCCAGTGTTCCCCTGACGATATGGTAACGCACGCCGGGCAGGTCTTTCACTCTGCCGCCGCGCACCAGAACGACCGAATGTTCCTGGAGGCTATGCCCGATGCCCGGAATATAGGAAGAAACCTCATAACCTGTGGTCAGACGAACCCTGGCTACCTTGCGCAGGGCTGAGTTCGGTTTCTTCGGCGTTGTCGTATACACACGGACACACACGCCGCGGCGCTGCGGGCAACCGGCCAAAGCCGGTGTATTCGTTTTCTTTTTTATCTTAGCCCTGCCTTTCCGGACTAATTGACTAATTGTCGGCATCTATCCTCCAAAAAAAGCGCATAAATTAAACCATATGCAACAGCAAATCTGAAGTTGCTATCAAGTAACCCCGCATATGTCAAGCATTTTTTGTATTTTTATTGCGCCAAACTTTTCTCGATCTTCTCTTCGTCGAGCACCTGAATGCCCAACTTCCTATACATCACCAAACCTGTGCCGGCGGTGATCAATCTGCCCATAATAACGTTCTCCTTCAATCCTCTCAGATAGTCGGTTTTGCCGGAAAGAGAGGCTTCCGTAAGCACTCTGGTGGTTTCCTGGAAAGAAGCGGCCGAAATAAAGCTCTGCGTGGACAGTGATGCTTTGGTGATACCCAAAAGCAGCGGTTCACCCGTAGCGGGCTGGCCGCCCTGCGCGATAACTTTATCATTTTCTTCCTGGAAGCGATAACGCTCAACCTGCTCGTCAGCGATGAATCCGGTACCACCCGGATCGGTGACGCGGACGCGCCGCAGCATCTGGCGCACGATTACTTCCATATGCTTATCGTTAATCTTGACGCCCTGCAAGCGGTAGACTTCCTGCACTTCGTCAACAAGATAACGGGCCAGTTCTTTTTCCCCTTTGATGGCTAAAAGATCGTGCGGATTGTTTACGCCATCCATTAACGCGTCGCCCGGCACGACCGTATCGCCTTCCTGTACGCTGATATGTTTTCCTTTGGCGATTAGGTATTCCTTTTCCTCCCCTACTTCCGGCGTAACGATTATTTTCCGCTTGCCCTTGGCGTCCTTGCCGTAAGAAACAACTCCTTCGATCTCGCTGATAACAGCGAAATCTTTTGGTTTACGCGCTTCAAACAATTCCGCAACACGGGGCAGACCACCTGTGATATCCTTTGTTTTTGTTGTTTCCCGCGGAATCTTTGCAATGATGTCGCCGGCGCGCACCGTGTCTCCTTCAATCGCGACAATATTTACGCCGACAGAAAGAAGATAGCGCGCCACCGAATTTGTTCCCGGAATTTTCGCCGTTTTTCCCTTGTCATCCTTGATGGAAACGCGCGGACGCAAATCGCCGCCCTTGAATTCAATGATGACTTTGCGGGAAAGACCGGTGACCTCATCCACCTGTTCCACCATGGTCTTTCCTTCAATAATATCGCCGTACTTAACCGTGCCGTCAACTTCAGCAAGAATGGGTATTGAGAAAGGATCCCATTCCGCGATCAGCTCACCTCGTTTGACAGTGCTGCTGTCTTTAACTTTCAAATGCGCTCCGTACGGAACAGTATACTTGCCGCGGCTTCTGTTTTGCTCGTCCAAAACATGCACTTCGCCGTGACGGTTCATCACCACATAATCGTTCTCGCCTGTTTTGGCCGTGCTGAGATTTACGAATTTAATCGTGCCGTCATGCCGCGCTTCCAGCGTGGAATGCTCCTCAAACTTTGCGGTGCCGCCGATGTGGAACGTTCTCATGGTCAGCTGCGTGCCCGGCTCGCCAATTGATTGTGCCGCCACAATACCGACTGCTTCGCCGATGTTGACCAGGTGTCCATGCGCCAGGTCGCGCCCGTAACACATAGCGCAAACGCCATGCTTGGAGCGGCACGTCAGGACGGACCTTATATTTACTCTTTCGATACCGGCACGGTCAATTTTTTCCGCCAGAGTCTCATCGATAGATTCATTGGCTTTGACGATAACTTCGCCGGTAAAAGGGTCTTTGATTTCCTGTAGCGCGACTCTTCCCAACACTCTTTCTCCGGCGGTCTCGATTATTTCACCGCCTTCCATGAGCGCCGAGACATAAATGCCGTCAACTGTTTCGCAATCCTGTTCGGTGATGATACAATCCTGCGCGACATCCACCAGCCGGCGCGTCAGGTAACCGGAATTGGCTGTTTTTAAAGCGGTATCAGCCAGACCTTTGCGCGCGCCGTGCGTGGAGATGAAGTATTGCAGCACGCTCAATCCTTCGCGGAAATTCGCCGTAATCGGCGTTTCAATGATTTCTCCGGAGGGCTTGGCCATCAATCCGCGCATCCCGGCCAGCTGCCTTAACTGCTGTCCCGAGCCGCGGGCGCCGGAATCAGCCATCATGTAGATGGGGTTGAAACTTTCGACCTTGCGTTTTTTGCCGTCGGCAAAGGCCACTTCTTCCGTACTGATGCCGCTGAGCATTTCTGAGGCGATTTTTTCCGTCGATTGCGCCCAGATATCAATAACCTTATTATAACGCTCACCGTCGGTAATCAATCCATCCATGTACTGTTTCTGGATTTTTAAAACATCTTTATCCGCCTGGGCGACGATGTTCTTCTTGCTTTCCGGAATGATCATGTTGCCCACGGCAAAAGAAAGTCCGGAAATGGTCGCGTATTTGAAGCCCAGATCTTTGAGCCGGTCCGCCAATAGAACGGTCGTTTTATCGCCACTCATGCGGTAACAGTGGTCAATCAAATTGGCGAGTTCTTTTTTGTTCATTAACTTATTGATGGCATCAAAAGATATTTCCGGCGGAACTATTTCGTAAAGAATTATTCTGCCGACCGTTGTTTCTTTCAGCTGGCCGTCAATGCGGACTTTAATACGCGCGTGCAGATCTATTTCGCCCGCGTCAAAAGCCGAGCGGACCTCATCCGGCGAGGAGAAAATCATTCCTTCACCCCTGACACCTGTCTTGGCCCGCGTAAGGAAATAAATTCCCAAAACGATATCCTGGCTGGGCACAATGACCGGCTTGCCGCTGGCCGGAGAAAGAATATTATTCGTAGACATCATAAGCACCCGCGCTTCTGTCTGCGCCTCAATGGACAGCGGCACATGGACGGCCATCTGGTCACCGTCAAAGTCCGCGTTGAACGCCGTGCAGACCAGCGGATGCAGCCTGATCGCTTTGCCCTCAATCAACACCGGCTCAAATGCCTGCATGCCCAAGCGATGCAGCGTGGGGGCTCGGTTTAAAATCACCGGGTATTCGCGCACCACTTCATCAAGCGCGTCCCATACTTCCGATTTTTCCTGCTCCACCATTTTCTTCGCGCTTTTGACCGTGGTCACGTAACCTTTTTCCAGCAGGCGATTGTAAACAAACGGCTTGAAAAGTTCGAGCGCCATTTTCTTGGGCAAACCGCATTGATGCAATCTCAAATCCGGACCGACGGTAATAACAGAACGACCGGAATAATCTACTCTTTTGCCCAGCAGATTCTGACGGAACCGTCCCTGCTTGCCTTTGAGCATATCCGATAACGAACGCAGCGGTCTTTTGTTCGTACCCGTAATCGCCCGACCGCGTCGACCGTTGTCAAAGAGGACATCCACCGCTTCCTGCAGCATGCGCTTTTCATTACGGATAATGATTTCCGGAGCGTTGAGTTCCTGCAGGCGCTTCAGACGGTTATTTCTGTTTATCACCCGGCGATATAAATCGTTCAGATCGGAAGTGGCGAAACGGCCGCCGTCGAGGGGAACTAGAGGCCTTAAATCAGGCGGGATAACGGGAAGCACTGTCAGGATCATCCACTCCGGCTTGTTGCCGGATTTGCGCAGCGCTTCCACTACTTTTAACCTTTTGACTAATTTCTTTTTCTTGGTATCCGAAACGGCTGTGATTGCTTCCGAGCGCAATTCTTCATAAAGTTCTTCCAGATCAATTTCTTCTAAAAGCTGCCTTATCGCCTCGGCGCCGATCCCCGCGATAAAACCGGAATCGCCGTAGGTTTCGCGCGCTTCGATGTATTCTTCGTCGGAGAGGAGTTCCTGCTTCTTCAGCGGCGTGTCTTTGGGATCAAGAACAATCCATGATTCGAAATAAAGAACTTTCTCCAGTTCCTTAAGCGTCATATCCAGAACGTTGCCGATGCGGCTGGGCAGGCTTTTCAAAAACCAGATATGCGCCACGGGAGTAGCCAGTGTGATGTGCCCCATTCTTTCCCGACGCACCTTGGACTGAATGACCTCCACGCCACATTTTTCGCAAACCACGCCGCGGTGCTTCATGCGCTTGTAACGTCCACACAGACATTCGTAGTCCTTGACCGGACCGAAAATTTTGGCGCAGAAAAGACCGTCTCTTTCCGGCTTGAACGTCCGGTAATTAATCGTTTCCGGCTTCTTTACCTCGCCGTGCGACCAGGAAAGAATTTTTTCCGGCGACGCGATGGAAATTTTTATCGCGCTGAACCTGATA
This sequence comes from Deltaproteobacteria bacterium, assembly GCA_037446735.1. GTDB lineage: Bacteria > Desulfobacterota > Syntrophia > Syntrophales > Smithellaceae > UBA4810. The sequence goes on along the minus strand of JBBIHZ010000034.1, from coordinate 7,043 downwards.
GGATTTTTCGGTTTTTCAAAATAACTGAAAACGTCTTCCACGGATTTGCCCCCGTATTTTTAAGCTAACTGATTTATATGTAATAAAGGTTACGCCTGATCCAGGACGTCATCCTTTTCCTCTACCAATTCAACATCCAGGCTAAGACTCTGCAATTCTTTAACCAGCACGTTAAAAGATTCCGGCAATCCGGGCTCGAATGTGTGCTCGCCTTTGACGATCGATTCGTAAATCCTCGTTCTGCCGGCGACATCGTCTGATTTAACCGTCAGAAATTCCTGCAGCGTGTAGGCCGCGCCGTATGCTTCCATCGCCCAGACCTCCATTTCCCCGAGGCGCTGCCCGCCGAACTGCGCTTTGCCGCCCAGGGGCTGCTGCGTAACCAGCGAATAAGGCCCGATGGAGCGGGCATGGATTTTATTATCTACCAGGTGATGCAGCTTCATCATGTAAATGCTGCCCACCGTAACTTCCTGTTCAAACGGCTCACCCGTCCTGCCGTCAAAAAGAATGGCTTGCCCTTTTTCGGGGAGTTCCGCTTTCACCAGCATTTCCCTGATCTGGCTTTCCGGACAGCCGTCAAAAACGGGGCTGGCCACCAGCAATCCCTTTTTCAATTTCTGCACAAAACTTTTAATTTCTTCCGCCGAAGCTTCTTCAAGAAACTTGTCAAAGTCGGGGGACGAATAAGTTTTTTTCAATTCGCTCTTGATATCATTTAAATTGTTTTTCTTTTCCAGAATCTCATTAATGCTTTCGCCTATTTTCTTTGCTGCCCAGCCCAGATGCGTCTCCAGAATCTGGCCGACATTCATGCGCGAAGGAACGCCCAGCGGGTTAAGCACGATATCCACAGGTGTTCCGTCGGCAAAATACGGCATATCCTCTTCCGGCAAAATTCGCGATAACACGCCTTTGTTGCCGTGGCGTCCCGCCATTTTGTCGCCTACGGAAAGTTTTCTCTTAATCGCAATATAGATTTTCACCATTTTAATGACGCCGGGCGGGAGTTCGTCGCTGGCTTTGATCTTCTCCAGTTTCTGCTCGAAATGAGCGCGGATAAAATCTATTTTTCTTTCCATCGCGGATAACAGATTAGCCAGTTTTTCTTCAGCAGTATCGCTGTCCGCAAGCGAAATATCTTTCCAGCAGGTGTAGGGCAATTCAGTAAAAATTTCCTTGGTGAGCTTTTCCCCTTTTTTCACCAGCGTTTTCTTCTTGGCGTCGCCGATTTTGCCGGCGAGAGTTTTACCGACGACAATCTTCGCCACGTCTTTTTTCATGGTTTCGGTGAGTATGCGTATCTCATCATCCCGGTCTTTAGTCAGCTGGGCAATAGCGTCTTCTTCAATCTCCTGAGAGCGCAGATCTTTATCCGCACCTTTGCGCGTGAATATTTTTGCGTCGATGATCGTGCCTTCCACGCCGGGCGGAACGCGCAGGGACGTGTCGCGCACGTCGCTGGCTTTTTCTCCGAAGATCGCCCGCAGCAGTTTTTCTTCGGCTGATAACTGGGTCTCGCCCTTGGGCGTTATTTTACCGACCAGAATGTCGCCGGGTTTCACCGACACGCCGATGCGGATAATGCCGCTTTCATCCAGGTTGCGTAGCGCCTCTTCGCCGACATTCGGAATATCCCTAGTTATTTCTTCCTTGCCCAGTTTGGTGTCCCGCGCCATTGTCTCGAATTCCTCGATGTGAATGGAAGTGTATACATCTTCCTTGACCACGCGTTCACTGACCAGAATCGAGTCTTCGTAGTTATAGCCGCCCCAGGACATGAAGGCCACCATGACGTTTCTGCCCAGCGCCAGTTCTCCTTCGTCGGTCGCCGGCCCGTCGGCCAGAATGTCTCTTTTATTAACGCGCTCGCCCACGCTCACCACCGGTTTCTGATTGAAACAGGTGTCTTGATTGGAGCGCTGATATTTGGAAAGCGAATATATATCCACGCCGCTGTCGATGCCGTCTTCTTCGGGGTGGTCGGCAAGAATGACAATGCGCGAGGCATCCACGCTTTTGACCACACCCGCGCGTTTGGCCACTAAAACGGCGCCGGAATCACGGGCGACAACAGCTTCCATCGCAGTGCCGACAATTGGCGTTTCCGGGCACATCAGCGGCACTGCCTGACGCTGCATGTTTGAGCCCATGAGCGCGCGGTTAGCGTCATCATGTTCCAAAAACGGAATGAGCGCCGCGGCAACACTCACCAGCTGATTGGGCGACACATCCATCATTTTTAAGTCTTCCGGCACCACGGAGATAAAATCTCCGCCCTTGCGCACCGAAATCAATTCTTCCAAGAATTTGCCATGTTTATCGAGCGGGCGGTCGGCCGGCGCGATAATCTGATTTTCCTCTTCAATCGCCGTCATGTAGCGGACTTTTTCCGATACCTTGCCGTTTTCCACCAGCTTATAAGGAGTTTCGATAAAACCGAATTCATTAACGCGCGCGTAAGTGCTTAAAGACACAATCAGGCCGATGTTCGGGCCTTCCGGTGTTTCAATAGGACAGATGCGCCCGTAATGAGTGGGATGCACATCACGCACTTCAAAGCCTGCCCTCTCGCGCGTTAAACCGCCGGGACCCAGCGCGGACAAGCGACGCTTGTGCGTGATTTCAGAAAGCGGATTGGTCTGATCCATAAACTGAGAAAGCTGGCTGGAACCGAAAAATTCGTTAACCACCGCAGAAACAGGTTTGGCGTTGATGAGGTCGTGCGGCATCATGGTTTCGATATCCTGCAAACTCATTTTTTCCTTGATGGCCCGCTCCATGCGCACCAGACCGATGCGATACTGATTCTCGATCAGTTCACCCACGGAACGCACGCGGCGGTTGCCCAAATGATCAATGTCGTCAACGCTGCATTCAGCAACGCCGTTTTTCAGATCAATCAGATACTTGACCGAGGCCAGAATATCTTCATTGCGCAAAACGGCCACGGAAGTGGGCGCGTCCAGATGCAACTTATAATTCATCTTGGCACGGCCAACATCGGACAGGTCATAAGTTTCCGGCTCGAAGAACAGGCTTTGGAAGAACTTGGTTGCCGTCTCCAGAGTGGGCGGGTTGCTCGGCCGCAGACGCCTATATATTTCGAGGATCGCGTCTTCTGTCGTTTCGATTTTATCCATCAAAAGCGTATCACGAATCGCGGCGTTATCCATATCCTCATCTATATAAATGAAGCTCAGTTCCTTGATACCTTTTTCTTTGGCTATTTCCAGCCCGCTTACGGGCAACTCTTCGTTGCAGCGGAAAACCACTTCCCCAGTGGCCGGATCTTTAACATCGGACGAAAAAACTTTCCCGGCGAGATCGGCTTCCTTAACCGCGATGCGCTTGACACCCGAATCCAGCACTTTCTTTAAGAGGGGCTTGGTCAGCTTGCGCCCTTTTTTGATAATCACTTCGCCGCTTTTGGGATCCTTTATGTCTTCGGGGGTTTTCTGGCCGGCCAGAGATTCATCGGCCGACAGGAAAAGCTTATCGCCATCGATAACCAGCTTCTGGATATTGTAAAAATAATTAAGGATAAATTCCGTGGAACTGCCCATTGCTTTGAGCAAAATCGTCACCGGCATTTTGCGCCGCCGGTCGATGCGCACATAAAGAATGTCCTTGGAATCAAACTCCAGATCCAGCCAGGAGCCTCTGATGGGGATAATCCGAGCTGAATAAATCAGCTTGCCGCTGGCCACGGTCTTTCCCTTATCGTGATCAAAGAAAATTCCCGGCGAGCGGTGCAACTGGCTGACGATAACGCGCTCCGTCCCGTTGATGATGAACGTTCCATTTTCCGTCATCAGCGGAATTTCACCGAAGTAAATTTCTTGTTCCTTTATATCACGTATCGGCTTTGTCTCCAGCGATTCCTTGGCGCTTCTGTTTTCGCCGAGGCGGTCCGTGTCAAAAACGACTAGCCGCACCACAATTTTCAACGGAGCGGCATAGGTCATGCCTTTCTGAATACACTCCTTGATATCGTAGCGAACATCGCCGATTTTGTAGTTGACAAACTCCAGAGAACATTTCCCGCTGAAATCAGTAATCGGAAAAACGCTTTTAAACGCGCTTTGCAGGCCAAAGTTTCCACGCTGGCCTGCCGCCACGTCTTTCTGGAGAAATTTTTCATAAGAGGCCGTCTGGATTTCAATCAGATTGGGACTATCCAGAACTTTTCTTACCCGGCCAAAATTTTTTCTAAATTTGCCCATAACATCCTTAACATTTAAAAATTTTTAAGGTGGAGATTATAAACTTATTTAACCTCTACTGTTCCGCCGACTTCTTCGATTTTCTTCTTGATATCAGCGGCTTCTTCCTTGGAAACGCCTTCCTTAATCGGCTTGGGAACTCCTTCCACCAGATCCTTGGCTTCCTTCAGCCCCAGGCCGGTAATGGCTCTGACCACTTTGATGACCTGAATTTTGTCCGCGCCGAAACCGGTGAGGTTAACGTTAAACTCGGTTTTTTCTTCAGCCGTTGCCGCCGCCGGCGCTCCCGCGCCCGCCGCCGCCACCGCCATCACGGGCGCTGCCGCGGATACGCCGAATTTTTCCTCCAATTCTTTCACCAGAGCGGAAAGCTCTAGCACCGTCATTTCCTCGATGAATTTTATGACATCTTCTTTCGTGATTTTACCTGACATTTTCTTATCCTCTCTTCTGTATGTTTTTTAATTTAAAGCTTTTTTCTTTTCCGCGTAAGCGTTGAGCAACTGCACAAAATCTCTCTGAGCCGCGGACAAAACCGTCACAAACGATGTCGGCACCGCCGCCATGACGTATACCAGCCTGCCCAAAAGAACTTCTCTGCTCGGCAATTCGGCCAGCGCCGTCAGTTCTTCCCTGCTCAGGAGCTTGCCCTCGAGCGCGCCGATCTTAATTTCGAGCTCGGGATTTTTTTTGGCAAAATCCACCAGCGCCTTTGTCGGTTCAACCGGATCCGCGTAGCCCAGAATCATGGCGATGGGCCAGCGAAAATACTCTGACAAAACGCTGAAGGAAGTGTCTTTCGAGGCGATTCCCAAAAGAGTGTTTTTCACCACTTTCACTTCCGCGCTCGACTTGCGCAGCGCATTGCGCAGTGCTTCCATCTTCAGCACATTCATACCGCTGAAGCTGGTTAAAACACCGAGTTTGGCCTTGCTGAGCTTTTCATGCAGTTCGGATACTACTTGCTCTTTCGTTTTCCGATCCAATGTATCAGCCTCCTTTCACAACTAATTTAATTGCTTCGAGGCCAAAGAAAGCAGCCACATACAGAAAAACGGCATCTTTAATTTTTTCCCGATTCCCGTTTCAAAAAAATGTTTACCTGTAGACAAAACAACTTTTATTCTACGAGTCTCGGCAGGCCGTCTTGCGTTTAAACTTCTGTACCTGCTGTCTTCGACCTTGTTGCTAAAAATATTTGTTTCTTTCTTACGCCGCCTTGAAGTCAAGCGGGTCAATCCGCACCCCCGCGCCCATCGTGCTGGAGATGGAGACGCTCTTTACATACGTGCCCTTGCTGGACGCCGGCTTCATTTTAATGATCGTTTCCATCAGCGCGCTGACGTTTTCTCCGAGCTTCTGGGCGCCGAAAGAAAGCTTGCCCACCGGCGTGTGCACGATTCCGGCTTTCTCCACGCGGAACTCCACTTTTCCGGCTTTGAGTTCGTTCACGGCATTGGCCACTTCAAAAGTAACCGTGCCGACTTTGGGATTAGGCATCAAACCGCGCGGGCCCAAAATCTTGCCGATCTTGCCCACTGTGCCCATCATATCCGGAGTGGCGATAACGCGGTCAAATTCAAACCAGCCGTTTTTAATTTTTTCGATAATTTCGTCGTTGCCGATATAATCCGCGCCCGCTTCCTGCGCTTCCTTTTCCTTGTCGCCTTTGGCAAACACCAGCACACGCACCGACTTACCCAAACCGTTGGGCAAAACCACGCTGCCGCGCACCATCTGATCGGCATGCGCCGGATTAACTCCCAGGCGAACAGCCAGATCAACTGTCTCATCAAATTTCGCGTGCGGCATGGCTACAATCATCTCCGTTGCTTCCTTAAGCGTGTAGCGCTTGCCGGGATCCACATTCTTTTTTGCCGTTAAAATTCTTTTTCCTCTTCCTGCCATAATAAAACCTCTTTATTATTATTACCCAGCTATTTCTATGCCCATCGATCTTGCCGTGCCGGCAATAATTTTGATAGCCCCTTCCATATCTACCGCGTTGAGGTCATTGTATTTCAACTGCGCTATTTCCTGCACCTGCTTCGCCGTGACCGTGCCTACTTTCTCCCGTTTGGGGTCAGCCGCGCCCTTGGCGATTTTTGCCGCCTGCTTGAGCAGCACCGATGCCGGAGGCGTTTTCGTGACGAATGTGAACGAACGGTCGGCGTAAACGGTAATGATGACGGGAACGACCATGCCTTCCTGCTTCTGCGTCATGGCGTTATAGGCCTTGCAGAATTCCATAATATTCACGCCGTGCTGACCCAACGCCGGCCCCACCGGCGGCGAAGGGGTCGCCTTGCCCGCCGTGATTTGCAATTTGATGTTCGCGATAACTTTCTTTGCCATAAAATTCACCTAATATGAAAAAATTTTTTAAAAACCGTTAAAACAGCCGCGCTTTATATCAGCCGCCCTGTGTTACCTGAATAAAGTCCAACTCCACCGGCGTGGGGCGTCCGAAAATACTGACGATAACCCGCAGCTTGCTCTTTTCCGGCTTTACTTCGTCGATAACCCCGTCGAAATTGGTAAACGGTCCGTCGATGATTTTCACATGATCGCCGACGTCGAATTTGAACTTTGGTTTTGGTTTGAGCGTTCCTTCATCAATTCTGATTTTGAGATTCTCCACGTCTTTGTCGGAAATCGGCGAAGGCTTGTCCTTGCTGCCGATAAAACCGGTGACCTTGGGCGTGTTTTTAACAATGTGCCAGGTCTCATCCGTCATCTCCATGCGCACCAGGATGTAGCCGGGGAAAAACTTACGCTTGGAGGTCTTCTTTTCTCCGGAAATCAGCTCCACAACAT
>JBBIHZ010000033.1:5517-12097 GCA_037446735.1 Deltaproteobacteria bacterium | reverse complement strand
TTTACTCCTTATAACTTTATCTTTGAATTTTTTGAAGTATAAGCGAGCGCCAATCCTTCGCGCTTCAGTCTTAGGCCTTAATCTCTATACCCTTCCATATTTATCTTCCAGCCGTTCAATATCGTCCTCGCCGAAATATGTGCCGGTCTGAATTTCGATAATGATTAATTTGTCATAAGAGGTGTTTTCCATGCGGTGCGCCGCGCCTTGCGGAATATCAATGGCGCTGCCGGGCGTTACGGGATGCTTCTTTTCCTCCAGCGTCACCATGCCCGCGCCGGAGACGACAAACCAGTGTTCCGCGCGTTTTTTGTGGCGCTGGAGGCTCAGAACACCGCCGGGATTCACAACGATTCTTTTCACTTTGTGATCCGGCGCGTCGGAAAGGACTTTGTAATATCCCCAGGGACGTTTGTTGTCTTCTTTCATCGCTTTCACCGGAAATTTAATTAACATAAAATTTATCCAATGAAAAGGCGATATTGAGCGCTTTACGGACTCGCTTTAGCATGTAATCTATGATAATTAACCATTAATTTATATACGCATGGATAACGGCTGGAGTAATACCCGGCGCATGCCGGGCGGGAATGACATTAACCAAATATCCTGTTCAGGTCGCTTTTCAGGAAATGCTTACATGAATATCAACTACACGCTCCGGCGCAGCAGAAAAAGAAGAAAAACCATTTCGTTAAATATCGGCGAAGCCAATGAAATAATCGTCTCCGCGCCTTATTTCACGCCCGTGCGAGAGATAAACAGCTTTGTTCACGAAAAGCAGGACTGGATAGAAAAAACAATTAAAAAGCGGGCAGGCGCGCGTCTTTTGCGCAAAGAAATAGAGTTCATCACCGGCGAAAGTTTTTATTATCTGGGAGAAAACTATCCGCTGGAGGTTTTTTGCGAGCCGCAGGAAAAACCGGGGCTTTTATTGTGGCAGAGGCGATTTTATCTCAACGCGCCGGAAGATAAAGAAACAAGAAGGCATTATTTCGTTTTATGGTATAAGCAAAAAGCGCTGGAATATATCGGCGGGCGCGTTGATTTTTTCTGCCGGCAATTAAAAATGAAAGCGCGCGGGGTGAGGATATCAGCGGCACGGCAGCGCTGGGGCTCCTGCTCGCCGGAAAACAAGCTGGCCTTCAGCTTCCGCCTGATGATGATGCCGCCGGAAATAATCGATTACGTGATTGCGCACGAACTGATGCATATTAAGGAAAAGAGCCACTCCCGGCGTTTCTGGAAACTGGTGGCCGCGGCCATGCCCGATTATAAAACGCGCCAGCGCCATCTCAGAAAACTCTCGGAAGATTTATTATTTTAATGAAGGCCGGATAGATAAATTTATGGAAAAATTAGAAATCGTCGATTTTCAGCACCGTGAATGTCTAATGAAAAGATTCAAAGATCTGGACCTACCCATCTCGGATTACACCTTTGCCAATATTTATCTTTTCCGCAATATCAGCCGCTATCAGTTTCTGCAGGCGGACTGCGGCCTGTTTATACGCGGCAACAATAAACAGGGGCAGCCCTATGTCATGCCGCTCAATGATTTACGCTCCTGCGATATGGAAATATTCGATGAGCTTCTGGATAAACACGGTTTTTTCTTCCCCATTCCCGAAGAATGGCTTAACTTTTTCCCGGAAAGTAAATTCACCGCCGTATGCGATGAAGGCGAATCGGATTACATATATCTTACCGAAAAAATGGCGGCGTTTGCGGGAAAAACATTCACCCGCCATCGCAACCACCTCAACCAGTTTTTTTCTCTGTACGAACCGCGGGGCTTATCTCTCGGCGCGGCAAATTCTCCGGACGGCATGAAGATACTGAAACAGTGGCAGAATGAATCAAGAACAGCCGCGGAAAAAACGGATTTCGCCCAGTGCGAAGAAGCGCTCGAGAAATTTTCCGAGCTTGCGCTGTGGGGCACAATATATTACATAGAAGACAAACCGGCGGGATTTATCATCGGCGAACCGCTGAATAGGGATACTTTTGTGCTGCATTTTGCCAAAGCGTCCGCGAGGTATCACGGTATTTATGAATTCATGTTCAACGATACGGCGAAAAAACTGGCGGCTGATTACACGTATCTTAATCTGGAAGAGGATATGGGCAATAAAAATCTGCGGCGGACAAAAATGTCTTACGGGCCGGAGATGATTCTAAAAAAATATCGCGTCAGCCGTAAAATTTAGATTGAGAATTTATACATGAGCAAACCTGTTGCCATAACCGAATTGCGCGAAGGAGATCAGGGGATAATTCACTCCCTCACCGGCGGTTCGGCTCTGACCAGCCGCCTGGCCGGCATGGGACTCGCCGCGGGCGCCAGATTCCGCATCGCGCACGTGAGCGGCGGACTGATTGTTGTTCTAGTGGCGGACACCAGAATCGCGCTGGGCCGCGGCGAAGCATCCAAAATAATGGTTTTGAAAGTTGAGCCGACGGAGGCCATCTGCGAGCTTCCGGTGGAAAAGGAAATTTCCGTGGCGCTGGTCGGCCAGCCCAATGTCGGAAAATCCACCATTTTCAATATTCTCACCGGCCTGTCCCAGCATGTGGGAAACTGGCCGGGCAAAACGGTGGAAAAGAAAGAAGGCGTTCACCGCGCCGACAAAATGCTTCTGCGGATTGTCGATCTGCCGGGAACATATAGCCTGACGGCTTTTTCCGAAGAGGAAAGAATCACACGTGATTTTATCATCAGGGAAAAACCGGATGTGGTTGTCCTGGTTTTAAACGCGGCGGCGCTCGAGCGCAGTTTTTATCTCCTGGCGGAGGTTTTGCTGCTGGGCCGCCCGGTGATCGCGGCCATCAACATGATGGATGTCGCCTCCGACCAGGCCACGCAAATCGATATTCAGGAGCTGCGCGAAGCCTTGCGCCTACCGGTGGTACCCATGGTCGCCCGACGCAATACCGGCATCAGGGAATTAGTCGAACAAATTACCTCTTACGGGCTGGACGCGAAAAAACCAGCGCCGCATCTGCCGCAAATATCTGCTGATCATGAACATATTTACCGCGATATCATCGCGCAAATCACCCCGCGTATTCGTGAGCCTTACACGCCCGAATGGGTCGCGGTAAAATTAATGGAAGGCGATCCGGAAGTTTCGGCCATGGTGGAAAAAGTCCTTGATAAACCGGCGTGGGAAAATATTCAGAATATCCTGATTAAACACGAAGACGCGCTGCGCGCGGTGGTGAACGGCCGTTACGACTGGATAGAAAAAATCACGCGCGCCGCAGTTTCGCGCTTTAAAATGGGCCAGGTGGTGCTGACCGACCGCATCGATCACGTGCTCACCCGCCCCGTGTTCGGCATCCCGATACTTCTGGCTGTTATGGCCGCGGTTTTCTTTCTGACCTACAGAGTGGGCATCCCGCTGCAAAACTGGATGGCCGAAAGCATTGGATTTTTCAGCCGGTGGCTGGCGCCGGCCATGGCCGGATTGCCGGCATGGTCGCAGGGATTAATCGTCGACGGCGTTATCGGCGGCGTGGGATCGGTCCTGACATTTTTGCCGATTCTGCTCATATTCTTTGCCATCATGGCTTTTCTGGAAGACGTGGGTTACATGGCTCGCGCGGCGTTTGTCATGGATCGCATCATGCACCTGGTCGGCCTGCACGGGAAGAGTTTTATTCCCCTGTGCCTGGGCTTTGGCTGCAACGTGCCGGCGGTTCTGGGCGCGCGCATTATCGAAACACGCAAGGCGCGGCTTATCACCTTATTCCTGATTCCCTTTGTGCCCTGCACCGCGCGGCTGGCGGTTTTGACGCTTGTTTCCGCGGCCATTTTCGGCGCGAAGGCGGCGTATGTTTCCTGGAGCATTCTGGCGCTGAATATCGCCGTGCTTGGACTGGCGGGAATTTTTGTCAACAAAATTCTCCGTCGGCAGGACGCGCCATTCATCATGGAGCTGCCCATTTATCACCGGCCGGATTTGCGCACGATAACCATCGTCATCTGGACGAGGCTTTTGGCTTTTATCCGCAAAGCCGGCACAATCATTCTGGTTGTCTCCATCATTGTGTGGCTTTTGTCTTATCTGCCTTCAGGCACACTGGAAGAAAGCTGGCTGGCGCACGCGGGCCGTACCATTGCGCCGCTGGGCGCGCCGCTGGGATTGGATTGGAAAATGATTACCGCCTTAATCACGGGGCTGGTCGCCAAGGAAAACGTGGTGGCTACGCTGGGCGTTCTTTATTCGGTGGGTGAAGACGGGCTTGTCGCAATTTTACCCACCGTAATGAGTCATGCTTCCGCCGCGGCTTTTCTGGTGGTGATGATGCTGTTTATTCCCTGCGCCGCCACGATCGCGGTCTTGCGCAAAGAAATGAACAGCAACGCGTGGTTTATCTCTGCCGTCTTAACAACGCTTTTTGTGTCTTATCTGGGCGGCATCGCCGCGTATCAGTTAGTGCGCTGGCTGGGAATTTGATTTGCGGCGTCGCTTCTGACGCCGGGGCTTCATTTTCCGCGGCAGCTTCTTGTTGACTCTTTTTTTAAACTCATCGAGAAATTCCCTGGAAGCGAGATATTTATCCACAAAGGATACGATGAACGCTTCTTTGTAGCGCGGAGGCACGGGCGTGAGCGGCCACATGTGTTTTCTGATGATATCTTCTTCAATTTTGTTGAGCGCGAATGATTTTTTCGCGTTATCCAGCGCGATTTTTGGATGCTCGATGCCGTGATTTTTCTTCCGGTGAAGGTGTGGTTCGTCATGGTTGCGCCAGTCATAGAAAAAATAATCATGAAGCAGCGCGCCGCGCGCCGCGGAGCGATAATCAAGCTTCAAATATTTGCATAGCTGGTAGGACAGGTAAGCAACTTCCCGGACATGTTCGTAAATCGATGAGTTGTGATGAAAATAATCCTTGAGACGCTCAAATTCGTCATGCGCGTATATGTCCGCGACGGATTCGTAAAATTCTCCTTCAAAAGGCTTGCGCCCGTCGATTTCCAGAAAGATTCTATTCTGAACAGACTTTAAAAGATTGCCGATCCCGCCTTTGATTTTGCTGTTAATCTTATCGTTGATGTAAAGATTAAGATACGGGAAGGCGCTGCGCAGCCGCCGCAAAGAAGCAAAAATCTTTTCCACCTCGATATTTGCCAGATTAAAATATTCGGCGTAGAGGTAGGCGATCTTCCCGCGGAACCGCTCCAGAGATACCACGGAAAAGATAAAATCCATCAAAAAATAAACAAGAAAAGCGACGGCAAAAACTCGTATCTGCGAATAATCGTATCTGAACAAATAAGCGGAAACCGCGGGATGAATAAAGATCAGAAAAATCACCGCGAGCGCCATCCAACCCAGCGAAAAAAGCAATGACACCCTGCCGTGCAGGTTAAACCGCGTTTCGGAATAATCCCATAACCTTAAATTGAATATTTTTTCGGCAAGGTAGCCGACGATATATTCAAGCAGAGTAAGCGCCGCGCCGAAAAAAACAGCCATGACGATAAGCGGCCAGTCGCGCAATAAATAATCAAGCGCCAGGATACAAAACGCGCCCATGCCGTAAATGGGAATAAACGGGCCGTAAAGAAAACCGGCATTGACAAATTTGCGCTGGCTTACCGAACGGTAAACAACTTCAATCACCCAACCGAAAAAGGAATAAGCGGCAAAAAGCCAAACGGCGTGGAATAAAGCAAGGCTGTGCTCCGGCAAAATCCGCTCCCTTGTTTGAAAACTGTCCTGTAAAATCTCCGGCATTGCCGGAAAAAACAATTCCGCCCCGTATAAAATCGCGGAATCCACGGCGATTTTCGTTTTAGCATATCGGAATATCTTTGCAATATTTGTTGAGTTTATCAGCTTTATTGGCTATACAAATTTCACACATAAGTAAATTATCATAAAAATGCTGGAAAGCATAGTTTTTATCCTTTCCTTCTAGCTAAAGGAGAAAAAAATGAACCCTAACCAGTTCTGGCGACTCTCCTACGACGCGGGCATTGCCGATCTTGATCCGCGCGAGTGGGAAATCAGCTACGTGGACGCCATCAAAGATACTTTTGATAAATATTCGCACCAGATGGCTTTAAGCTTTATGGGCACAAAAATGACGCTCGCGCAACTGGAGCGACACGCCAACCGGTTCGCCAACATGCTTTTGGCGCACGGATTAAAAAAAGGCGACGTGGTGGGCATCAATCTTCCTAACATTCCCGAATATATCATTGCCTGGCTGGGAACGCTCAAGGCCGGATGCGTGGCCTCGGGAGTTTCACCGCTTCTTTCCACGGAAGAGATGGAACACCAGCTAAAAGATTCCGACGCGCGGGCGCTGGTGACACTGGATGCCATTTTTGCCGGAAGACTGGTACACATCGCTCAGAGGTTAAACGAATTAAAACTGGTCATCGCCACCAATGTGGGCGAATTTATGCCCTACCTCAAGCGCACGCTGGGAAAACTTTTGAAAAAAATCCCCCAGGGCAAGGTGACTGACCTTGCCGGCAAATATGTCCTGTCCTTCAAGGAAATAATTTCTCCAAAAAAATATCCGGCTGATCCACCGCACGTAAAAGTGACTCCGGACG
>JBBIHZ010000033.1:1001-5477 GCA_037446735.1 Deltaproteobacteria bacterium | reverse complement strand
CAAGGGCGCTATGATATCGCACCGCAACTCTGTGGCCAATCTTTTCATGGTGCAAAAATGGGGAGAATGGAAAAAAGGAATCGGCCTGGCCCTTTCCGGATTTCCGTTTTTTCATTTGGCCGGAACATTTTTCGCGGCCAACGCCATCTATCTGGGCTGGCCGCAGGTGCTCATCCCGAATCCCCGTGACACGAAGCATATCTGCAAAGAAATAAAAAAATTCAGGCCCACGCATCTGATAAATGTTCCCTCGCTTTTCCAGATGCTGATTGCCAACCCGCTATTTAAGAAACTCAACCACTCGCGCCTGCAGGATTGCGTCTCCGGCGCGGCCCCTTTTCCGGAAGAATCCCAGCTGGAGCTGGAAAAAATCGTCGGCAAGGGAAAGCTCCTCGAAGTCTACGGTATGACGGAAACATCGCCGATTACCACCATGAATCCGATTAAAGGAAAAAGAAAACTGGGCAGCATCGGCCTGCCGATCATCAACACGGATATCAGGCTGGTGGACCCGGTTACAGGCAAGAAAGTGTCTGTCGGCAAGCCGGGTGAAATCTGCGTCAAAGGCCCGCAGGTTATGGTGGGTTATTACAAGAAGCCGGAAGAAACAAAAAACGTGATTGATGAAGACGGCTATCTGCATACCGGCGACATCGCCATCCAGGACGAAGAAGGCTATCTGCGCCTGGTTGACCGCAGTAAAGACATGATTATCGTGAGCGGCTTTAAGGTGTTCTCCAAGAAAGTGGAAGACGTTCTGACCAGGCATTCGGCTATCGAAAGCGCCGCGCTGGTGGGCATACCCGACCCGCAACGTCCCGGCTCTGAACTGGTCAAAGCGTACATTATGCTAGCCCCCGGTTATGCGCAGCACAACGAAGCGGCACTCAAAGCGGATATACTGAAAATGGCCGCGCAGAAGCTTTCTCGTTATGACGTTCCTAAAATAATCGAGTTCCGCAAGGAATTGCCTTTAACAAGCGTGGGGAAAATTGACAAGAAATTGCTGCGCGCCGAAGCGCGGGCAGGGAATTAAGGTGTTGCCGTTTGCGGCGAAAGGCAGGCGCCCGCTTCACGAATCAGCATCTGAATCTGCCGGTCTTTCTGCTGCCATAGTTCATGCACCCATTTTTGAAACATCTCGCGGAAGGCGTGGTCGCCATCGTAATCACCGTAAAGCAGGTGTTTGGGAATTTCTATCGTCTGAAAACGAACAATCACTTTTTTCACCCTGCCGCAGAGGAATCTCCAGAAAGTCGGGGCGCCGTCGGGATAAACTATCGTGACATCCAGCAGGGAATGAAATTTTTCTCCCAGCACGTTCATCGCCAGCGCGATGCCGCCGGCTTTCGGCTTCAGCAGATACTTATACGGCGATTTCTGCCGTAAGTGTTTGCAGATGGAAAAGCGCGTGCCTTCCAGAAAATTCATCACGCTTGTAGGGATGCGCGCGAATTTTTCACAGGCGCGGCGCGTTGTTTCCAGATCCCTGCCTTTTTTATGAGGGTGTCTTTTTAAGTATTCTTTGCTGTAGCGGCGTAGAAAAGGGAAATCCAGCGCCCACCAGGCCAAGCCTATCAGCGGCACCCAGATAAGCTGACGCTTGAGGAAAAATTTCAGCAGGCGAATGCGCCTGTTGAGCAGGTGCTGCATCACAAAAATATCCGACCATGACTGGTGGTTGCCCACAACAAGATACCACTTGTCATAACTGAGCCCTTCAAGCCCCCGCACATCCCATTTTGTTTTTTGCGTAAGTTTCATCCAGCTGCTGTTTCCGGATATCCAGTTTTCGGCAATCCACGTTAAAACCCGGTCAAAGAAGCGGCGCAGCGGCGGCACGGGCAACAAAAACTTGAACAGCGAAAAAATAAATAAAATGGTAACCCAGAAAATAACATTGAGCCCCAAAAGCAATGAAGTAATTATTCCTTTGGTTTTATCCGGTAAAAAATGAAGCATGATTATTCCTGTTCCCAGCGATTTACGCGAGGCGGTCATTAGCATGATCTGACGTTTTCGTCAAAGAATTAATAAACGACCGAATATTTTGCGGACAAAAACCGGGAATTCCTTTTTGGCTTGTGCCTACCTGCTTTTAGTTGTATATTTCAAACAAGATGAATTTTTAACGGTTATTTTTATAACCAAGGAGTAAAACCATGAGCATATCCACAGCCCTACAATCACCACAAAAAATCAAGGGACCGAAAAACCTCTCCCCGAGGATAAACTGGCTGAGAAACTATTACTTTCAGGGGGCGAAACGCGCCTGGAATAACGAATTTACCGCCTGGACGACAGGGACTCCCTGGGACGTGCAATTTGATGAGATGACTTTCTATATCGTGCCGGAGACTTATCCTTTTTTGCAGCCCTTCCGTATTTCGATGCAGCAGAGCGCCAGACCCGTAAAGTTGCACCCGGATTTCTGGTCATGGAGTCTGCCCGAGCGCAAGGCCTGGTTTGTAAAAGAAGTCATGGTCAACTATGTGCCGCAGGAAATCTTGCCGGGGGATCTCATCGCCGGCGCTCGTTTCAATATTCAGACATCTATGTGCTGGACAAAAGCGGAAGCTAAAGAAAGAGACAAGCTCATTTACGGAAAATCAGGCGCGCGCGCAGAAATGAAATGGTTTCATGATCACGGCTACGGCAATGCCGGTGCGACGAGCGGCCACCTCATTCCCGGATATGAAAGAGCGCTCAAGATCGGCTGGAAAGGTATTTATAAGGAGCTAGAAAATAAATATGCCGCGCTGGGCGGGAAAGAAAAAAAGGGCAAAAAAGGAGCTCAACTGCGCGCCATGATGACGGCCGCGCGGATGCCGCGGGAGCTGACGGAAAAATACGCGCGGCTCTGTGCCGAACTTGCCGCCGCGGAAAAAGACGAGACGCGCCACGAAGAACTTCAGCAGATGGAAAAAAATCTGCGCAAAGTTCCCTGGGAGCCGGCGCGAACTTTCTGGGAGGCGCTGCAGGCGTTGTGGCTGACGCACATGCTGGTGATGAGCGATGAAAACTATCCCGGGCCGGGCGTGTCTTTCGGCAGAATAGACCAGTATCTGCTGCCTTATTGGGAACACTCAATCCAAAACGGCATGGACCGGGAATTCGGCAAGGAACTGCTTAAATGTTTCTGGATGCACGCCAATACCGTCTATGACGCGATGATCCGCATCGGCAATCAGGGGATCACTTCCGGCTACGGACAGCTCATCACTCTTTCCGGCATGGGGCCGGGGGGACGAGACATGACCAATGACCTGACCTGCGCCATGCTCGAAGTCATCGACGAAATGACACCGCTTCTGGAACCCAAACCAAACGTGCGCCTACACCGCGGCTCACCCGATGAGCTGTTGGATAAAATAGTGGAGATGATTTCGGTAAGCCAGGGGGCTCCCTTTTTACTTAATTTCGACGAGCGTTCCATGGCCGGCATGCTGTGTGAAGCAAAAAAAGCTGACGTTACGCACCTCATCAACGAAAACAACGTGCATGATTACGCGCCGGTGGGCTGCCTGGAAAACACTATGCAGGGAAACGACCGTTCCGGCACGGTGGATAACAATCTTAATCTGCTCAAGGCCGTGGAACTCACCCTAAACAACGGCAGGGATTTTCATGTCTTTGTCGACCCGATCACCGGCAAAAAAGAAAAAATCAGGCAGGACGGGCCCGCAACCGGCACAGCCGAAAAGTTTAAAACGTGGGATGAATTCTGGGCGGCCTACAAAGAGCAGACGCGCTATATCGTAAAACGCTGCGTCGATTTATATGAACAGACCGAAACCATCCGCGCGCATTTCTGCCCTACGCCGTATCTCTCCTGTCTGGTTAAAGGCTGCGCGGAAAAAGCGCAGGATATTACCGAAGGCGGAGCGGAGCTTTCCTTCACCACGCTGGAAGCGATAGCCTACGCCACAACCGTGGATTCTCTGCTGGCCGTAAAGTATCTGGTTTTTGATAACAAAGATTGTTCCATGGCGGAACTGATCGCGGCACTCAAAGACAACTGGGAAGGCCATGAAAAACTGCAGGCCAAAGCCCGCTTCAAAGCTCCCAAATACGGACGTGACGACGATGGGGCGGACAAACTCGCCAAAACGGTAATGGATTTATGGTGTAATGAAGCATGGAAATACAAAACAATTTCCACAAATCGCCAGTTCCGTCCGGGGATGCTTAGCTGGAATTACTGGGTCGGCGACGGATTTATTCTGCCGGCAAGTCCCGATGGCCGACCCAAGGGAAGATTCTTGTCGAATGCTATCTGCCCCTCCAACGGAGCGGATATCAACGGGCCCACCGCCAATGTTAATTCCGTCGGCAAAGTTTTAGGCGGCAAAGATGCACGGGGCCGGGGTGATTTTCAGGAATACTGCAACTGCCTGCCCAACGGCGCGAGCCATACCATCACCATTAATCCGTCGCTTTTAAAGAGCGCGGAGTACCGCGCTAAATTTAAGGCGT
>JBBIHZ010000033.1:0-971 GCA_037446735.1 Deltaproteobacteria bacterium | reverse complement strand
CCGACATGCTGCGTGACGCGCAGAAAAGGCCTGAAGAGTATCGTTCCCTGCTCGTGCGCATCACCGGTTACAACGCTTATTTCACCAGCATCGGCCGCGAACTGCAGGACGAAGTAATCGCGCGGATCAGCCATACCTCAATCTAGCCTGGCCGTATGCGAAAAACAGCGGATAACAATCACGGAACCATTCTGCGGATTCAACGCATGTCCACCGAGGACGGCCCAGGGCTCCGCAGCACCATTTTTTTCAAGGGCTGCCCGCTTTCCTGCGTGTGGTGTCACAATCCGGAAAGCATCGCCAGAGAGATGCAGCTGCACTGGACAAAAATCAAATGCATCGGCTGTCTGACCTGCATTGACGCCTGCCCCAAAAACGCGCTGCAAATGACCGGCAAGGAAATGATTATCGACAGGAAACAGTGCGATGTCTGCGGCGCGTGCGTCAGCGCCTGCCCCTCCACCGCCCTGGATATCTACGGCGAATCTTACGAAGTCAATAAGCTGGCCGCCGAGGTTCTGAAGGACAGGGCGTTTTTTGAAAAATCGGGCGGCGGCGTCACCTTATCCGGCGGCGAGCCCACGCTGCAGGCGCGATTCAGCGGAGAACTGCTCAAGGTTTTGCAAGCCGCCCGCGTGCATACGGCGCTCGACACCTGCGGGCAATGCGCCTGGCAGACCATGGAGGAGCTTTTGCCCTACACGGATCTTGTAATGTTTGACCTGAAAGAAATGAACACGGTCAAACACAAAAAATTCACCGGCGCGTCCAATAAAATAATCCTGGAAAACCTGCGGCGGCTTGCCCGGCACGCGGAATTGCAGAACCCGTCTTTTCAACTCTGGATACGCACGCCGCTGATACCCGGCTGCACGGCCACGCCGGAAAACATAAAAAAGATCGGCGCGTTTATCGGTAAACACCTGGGCGCGGCCTTGGCGAGGTGGGAGCTTTGCACCTTCAATAATCTT
>JBBIHZ010000032.1:5903-12112 GCA_037446735.1 Deltaproteobacteria bacterium | reverse complement strand
GAAACCACAAAAGGCTCAAATAAGGCAGGCCCTTTTCAATAATCTTTTTTTCCTTTTCTTCCGCGTTCAGCCCGCGCAGATCAAAATACTGACCCACTTCATTGACCTGATCCGCTGAATGACGCGGCAGCCAAATGCCAAAGGGTGTAAAAAAGTCCCTGGTCATCGCCGAGCAATCACGGTTGCCGTAGAGGCCGCCCCATCCGTATGCTTCTCCCAGCAACTCATTGGCGACTTTTGTCACGTTATCGTAATTAAACCGCAGCGGTTTGACCGCGGCCTGTTCGCGATTCACGTAACCGTTTTTAATCACCGCCTTGCTGTCTTCATCGGCGGCGGCAACCAATATTTCCAGCTTATCGGGCAGTTCCCTGGCCAGAGGAAAAATATGACCAATGGACGCGCGTAAAACGAACCTGCCGTTTTCATCAAGTATCGATGTCTGATTGGCGGTAACGGCAATATAGCGGCCCGACTCCCACTGCCGGATAAATATCTCATCCACCCTGGCGCTGTCTTCAATCGGAATCCAGCCGAAAGCAAAACTTGTTTCCACCAGCGCCCAGGATTTGTCGGCGCTGATGTGGCACACAAAAATGGGGGTGTTGGCCGCCACGGCCGATCTCTGCATGTTGTCAAAGGGCCAGCCGGAACTGTCGGCATTGGGGCTGCTGAAATGAGCTCCCTGTGTCGGCAGAACGCGCATATTGGTATTTCTCGTGGTGATCGCCGGATAAAGGGCGTTGGGATAGCCGCTCAAAGCCGCGTTTTGTTCCAGCTTTTTCATCCAGGCCGCCGGGTGTTTTCTTCTGTTTTCCCCGTAGCCCGGATTTTTGCTGAATTTTTGGAAATCAAATAAAATCCTCTCCAGCCGGGCGTGGAAAGGTTCTCGCTGATGCCACATGGAAAAATGAATTATATTATAGTCTTCATCCAATTGCTGCTGAAGCTGTCTGGTAAATACCGCTTCTGATTTGAATGCGTCCTTATAATACAGAGCGTGGTCCTGGCCAAGGTCAGCTACATCTCTGATTACCTCCGCGCGGGGGAAGCAGCCGGCCAGCAAAAAGACGAAGATAAGAACAGCTAATTTGTACGCTTTGCCCATAAAAATTTTCTTGCTTTAATTTTGCATACTTTTATAGTCTTTTTTTGAAATTAGGGCAAGGTCAAACAGACGAAAGCGATATTCCCTTTTGCCGTCATAAATAAATTTGTGGCATATGACGCCAAACGCTGATATAAAACAGGCAAGTATTTATCAGCAGCAGAAAGGAGTTAGTACATGGCGAATAAATTGTCTTTAAAGGATTTCAGCTTTTTTAAAGATTTCAACGCAGACCAGATAAACAAAATGTCGGCTTTAGCCAAAGAGGAAAAATATACCGCGGGCACCGCTCTCTACCAGAAAGGGGATCCAGCCAGAAATCTCTATATTATAGAGGAAGGCAAAGTCGCTTTGTTCATGGACACGGAAATGGGTCCTAATAAGCCGCCTATGCAGGTCACTGTGGATATTATCACTAACGGTGAAACAATGGGATGGTCGGCGGTAGTTGAGCCTTACATCTACACACTGGCCGCGCGTTGCCTGGACGACACAAAGTTCATCGCTTTTGACGCATTCCAGTTAAGAAAATTGATGGATGATGATTGCGCCCTCGGATTCAAAGTGATGCAGGCCGTGGCCAAGATCATCTCCACCCGCCTGACACACACGCGCATCATTCTGGTCGGGGAAAGAGGATTGTCTGTTTTAACCGAATATTAATTAACAGGATGTTTGTTGTTAAGGGCAAAACATGGCGGACAAAATAATCATCTATGGAAAAGCGGGCTGACCCTACACGGACAAAGCCCGGGAGGCTTATAGTGGACGGGCCAACTATATTGACGTAAAGAGCAGTCCGGAAAATCTTGAAGAAATGCTCAAAGTTTCCGGCGGTAAACGTCAGGTGCCGGTGATTATTGACGGAGAAAAAGTTTCCGTCGGTTTTGGCGGTTCCTGAGGAGTGTAACGGCCGGTCGGGAACCGGCAAAAAAATTAAAAAGCGAGGTCAACATGAAAGATAAAAATATCGATTCCATCATCGAAAAAGCTATCGCCAATGAGGAAGAGGCAAACCAATTCTATCTTAAACTATCGCAGATTGTCACGGATAAATCAGCGAAAGAAACGCTGCTTTTTCTGGCTAGTGAAGAAAAAAAACATAAAGAATTTTTATTGCGTTATCGTCAGGAAAGTTTTATTGCCAACGCCGCTAAAGCCGGCGAAATAACCAATTATAAGATCGCGGAATATCTTCATTCGCCCGAAGTGAAAAGCGACATGGACAGCAAGGATGTTTATCTTGTCGCGGCGGAAAGAGAGCTCAATTCTTATAATTTCTATACCGGTCTGGCTTCTCTTCATCCAGAGGGAGAAATAAAGAATATGCTGCTAAAAATGGCGTCTGAAGAACTCTAGCACAAGGAAAAAGTTGAATATTTATACGCCAACACTGCTTTCGTGCAGACCGACGGGGGATGATATCCGCCGCCTGATAAAAATAACCGCTTCTGCCGGAAAGGCGAAAAAGAAGGAGTTGAAAATTGGAATATTTTGTACCGAAAAAGATTTTTTTCACAAAAGGTGTGGGCACGCACAAAGATGAATTGCATTCCTTTGAGCGTGCCTTACGTGATGCCGGAATCGAGAAATGCAATATCGTGCAGGTTTCCAGCATTTTTCCGCCGGGCTGCAAAGTTATTTCCAAAGCTCAGGGGCTTAAATCTCTGGTGCCGGGAGCGATTACTTACTGCGTGCTGAGCCGCTGCTGCTCCAACGAACCGAAAAGGCTATTGGCGGCCTCGGTCGGATGCGCGATTCCCGCGGATAAATCGTCTTACGGCTATATCAGTGAACACCATGCCTACGGCCAGACAGAGAAACAGGCGGGAGATTACGCCGAAGACCTCGCCGCGGCGATGCTCGCCTCCACTTTGGGCATTGATTTCAACGTCGATGAAAGCTGGGACGAAAAAAAGGAAATATTTAAAATCAGCGGCAAGATCGTCCGCACGCTGAATGTCACCCAGTCGACAATCTGCCGCAATAATAATTACACCACGGTAATGGCGGCCGCGGTTTTTGTTTTTTAATTTATGGCGGGAGATTCCATTAAAGACGGCATACCCGAATTAAAAAAACAGGACGTGGGCGGAGCCGAACTGCCTTACCTTTATTATGACGGTGAAGGCCCCGCCTTATTACTGGCGCACGCCACCGGATTTCTGCCCTGGCTGTGGCATCCGGTGGTAAAGAAATTTTTGCCGCGTAGCCGCGTCTGGGTTCCCTACATCTGCAATTACCGCGAATGCGACCCGGAAAAAGGCGGCTTGAGCTGGGATATTATCGCCAAAGATTTAGCCACCTTCTGTGACAGGCAGAATATCGATAGGCCCCTGCTGGTTGGCCATTCCATGGGCGGCACGGTTTTGACCATCGCCGCGGCGGCCTACGGCGGCGAGCCTGCCGGACTCATTCTTATCGAACCGATTTTTCTGCCGGAAGAAATTTATTCCATGAAGCCTTCCGTAAAGGATCATCCGCTGGCATCCAAATCCATCAAAAGAACCAACCACTGGAAAAACGAGGAAGACGCCTGGGCTTATCTTAAATCAAAAACGCTCTTTACCGACTGGGATGAGGATGTCCTGCGACTTTATCTTCTATACGGCATGAAAAAACAGCCGGCGGGCGATTTAAA
Source organism: Deltaproteobacteria bacterium (assembly GCA_037446735.1). Taxonomy (GTDB): domain Bacteria; phylum Desulfobacterota; class Syntrophia; order Syntrophales; family Smithellaceae; genus UBA4810. The sequence continues at coordinate 8,363 of JBBIHZ010000032.1, read as the reverse complement.
ACTATCTTGCGCTCCGGAAAACGAAGCAGCTATGTTCATGGGTGGATGGAACAGAAATCCCTGGCCGCTTTTGGAAAAAATAAAATGCCAGGTTTTGGTCGTGGAAGGAGAAAAGAGCGAAAATCGCAATTTCATCGACCTGCAAAAGGCGGTTTCATCATTTCCGAGAAGCTCTTACAAATTAGTGCCGCAGGCGGGACACTTGATTCCCATGCAAAAACCGGAAGAAACGGCGCAAATCATAAAAGATTTTATCAGACAAATAAGCTGAAAACCAGTAACACTCGATGTGCTTGTTATCTTTTTCGCAATTCTTCCAGCTTTTTTCCTCTACGCAGTTTCTTAATCTGTGCTTCGCGGCGCAGCGCCATGGCACGGTTCATCCTTTTGCTTACCGCCAGTAACGTCACCGGTAATCTGCCGCGGGTGTAGCGGGAAGCAACCCCCTGGTTGTGCGCGGCCAGCCTTTTTTTAATATCCTTGGTTATACCTGTGTAAACGCTCTTATCCGCGCATCTTAAGAGATAAACCACCCATGTCTTGTCTTCCGGCATATTTTTTTCTCCATTGCCAAGGCTATAGCATGACGCCTGAGACATTGCTATTTTGTTAAACAGGCAAAAGCCTTTTAATCTTAAAAGCTTGAGTAATACAGACTTATTAGTCAATAATATATAGATATAAATATCAATAATAATGATAACTTGACAAAATAATAACTGTATGATGGATTTATTTCGACCGATTAGTCGATTATAGGAGAATAGTTTATGCCGAAAATTGTCGACCGGGAAAAGAAGCGTTCCGAAATAGCGCAAAAAGCCATTGAGGTCCTGGCCAAAAGAGGTTTTCGGGCCACAACAATCCAGGACATCGCTGACGCGGCCGGGCTGGGTAAAGGAACCATCTACCATTATTTCAAAACGAAGGAAGAAATTCTCTGGGCGGTATCGGAGCAGATGTTTCGCGAAACGGAAAGATCGCTGGGCGCGGCACTGCTCAGAATCAACGAACCGATGGATAAGCTTGTCGCGCTGATTGAAGAAGCCCTGCACATCACGAAAGATCTGGAACATCTTTTTATAATTTATTCCGAATTGTGGCTCATTACCGTGCGTGGCGAATCCACCGGCGATTTCGTCCAGATACTCAAACGCCTGCAAAATGACATGAAGAATCTTGTTGCTGGACTTATCAATGAAGGGAAAAAACAGGGCTTCTGGCCGCGGGATATTGACGTCGAAGCGCTGGCCGGTTATCTGGCATCATCCTTTGACGGAGTGTTTGCCCACTATATGATCGACAAGGAAAATTTCGATATCAAACGCGTAACCAAAGAATTTATAAAATTCATGCTGAAGCAGAGCGCGCCGAAAAATGACTAGAAAAAAGCTACCCGCGGAAAGAACCGCGCAGATTGTTTTTCATGTCCAGGATCTGACCAAAACATATCAGATGGGCGAGGTGCAGGTGCACGCCCTGCGCGGCGCGAACATGGAATTATACGAAAGTGAAATGGTTGTCCTTTTGGGGCCGTCCGGCAGCGGCAAATCCACGCTGCTTAACATCCTGGGCGGCCTGGATACGGCCACCAGCGGATATGTCGCCTACCGCGACAAGGATTTAACCAAAGCCAGCGAACAGGAATTGACTGATTACCGCCGTTTTCACGTCGGCTTTGTCTTTCAGTTTTACAATCTGATTTCCAGTCTCACCGCCAGAGAAAATGTCGCCGTGGTCACGGAAATCGCGAAAAATCCGATGCTGCCGGAAGACGCTCTCAGTCTCGTGGGGCTGACGGACAGAATGGATCACTTCCCCGCACAGCTCTCCGGCGGCGAGCAGCAGCGCGTGGCTATCGCCCGCGCCATTTCCAAAAATCCGCAGGTGCTTTTGTGCGATGAGCCGACCGGAGCGCTGGATTCCGAAACCGGCGTGGTCGTTTTGGAAGCGCTCGAAAGAATAAATCGTGAACTGGGCACGGCCACGGCCATCATAACGCACAACGTGGATATCGCGGGCATGGCCGACCGCGTAATTCATTTAAGCAACGGCATCATCTCCGAAGTAAACATAAACAAGACAAAGAAATCTCCGAGCGAACTGCACTGGTAAGGCGATGAAAACACTCGATAGAAAACTCAGGCGTGATCTCTGGCACATGAAGGGGCAGGTTTTCGCCATTACCCTGGTCGTCATGAGCGGCGTGGCCACGTTTATCATGTTCATTACCACCATGGACTCCCTGGATTACACCAGAAATAAATTCTATCGCGATTACAATTTTGCCGAAGCTTTTGTTCATCTGCGGCGCGCACCGGAAAGCCTGATTGAAAAAATTAAGGAAATTGAAGGCGTCCGGCAGGCGGAAACAAGGGTGATGGCTCAGGTAAAACTGGACGTCAGCGGGTTTAATGAGCCCGTCAACGCCCGGATAATATCAATTCCGGACAGCGGCAC
>JBBIHZ010000032.1:0-5859 GCA_037446735.1 Deltaproteobacteria bacterium | reverse complement strand
GATAAAGACAACGAGGTCATCATCAGCGAAAATTTCGCCAACGCGCATAATCTGAAAATCGGCGATCAGATAGCGGCGATCATCAGCGGCAATGGAAAAAAATGACGATCTGCGGCGTGGCTCTTTCACCGGAATTTATCCTGCTGATGAAACCGGAAGCAATGAGCCCGGATTTCAAGCGTTATGGCATTTTGTGGATGAACCGCACGGCGCTCAGCGAAGCCTATGACATGGACGGCGCTTTCAACAGCGTTGTTCTCACGCTGCAACCCCAAGCCAAGCTGAGCGATGTTCTGCGCGCTATTGACAACGTCGTGGGCAAATACGGCGGTTTCGGAGCTTACGGCCGCAATGACCAGATATCGCATCGGCTGTTAAGCGAGGAATTCAAACAGCTCAAAACGAGTTCCAAAATATTTCCCTCTATCTTTATTTTTGTTTCGGCTTTTCTGCTCAATGTCGTCATGAGCAGAACCATCAACACGCAGCGTGAACAAATCGCCGCCCTCAAAGCGTTCGGCTACAGCAATTATGATATTGGCGTGCATTACGCCAAGCTCGTTGTGCTGATTATCGCCGCGGGCCTGATTAGCGGCATTGCCTGCGGCATCTGGTTTGGCCATCTTCTGGGTGACATTTACATGGCGGTTTATAGATTCCCGTTTATCGTTTACATACTAAAGCCATGGGTGATAGCGGCCGCGGTTTTTGTGAGCATTTTTTCAGCGCTCGCCGGTACCTTGCATACACTGTGGCTCGCCGCCAAACAGCCACCCGCCGAGGCCATGCGTCCCGAGCCGCCGGCGCAATATAAAGTGTCGCTCATGGAAAAGATGGGCCTGGGCCAAAAAATTACCCAACCTTCCAAAATCATCATCCGGAATATTGAGCGCAAGCCAATCCGTACGCTTCTTTCCGTCATCGGTATTTCCCTGGCCTGCGGCACGATGATCGCCAGCGGCTTTTTCAAAGACGCGGTCGATTATATGATTAATGTCCAGTTTGTCCTCTCTCAAAAAGAGGACATGAGTGTCGCTTTTTTCGATTTGACTTCGCGGCGCGCCGCCTATGAACTCAAGCAGATCGACGGCGTGCGGCATGTCGAAGCATACCGCATCGTGCCGGTAAAATTTATCAACGGCCATCGCTCATACAAGACAGTGATTAAGGGAATGGAGCCGGACAGCCGCCTGCAGCAGCTATTGGATACAAACCTTAACAAAGTAGCTCTGCCCTCCTCCGGCCTGATGCTAACGGACCATCTGGCAAAAATTCTGGAAGTGCGTCCCGGCGATAAAATCACCGTGGAAGTTCTGGAGGGTTCTCGAGCCACCCGCGAAGTAACGGTTGTTGCCCTCGTCAAACAATACCTGGGTGTTACCGGTTATATGGATTTATCCTCGCTCAACAGGCTGATGAACACGGGAGACTCCATCTCCGGCGCTTATCTTTCAACTGATGCCAACAAACAGGAAAAGTTATTTTCGGAGTTTATCAAAACTCCGCGCGTTTCCGGCACGGTGGTGCGTAAACACGAAATAACCAATTTTTACGAAATTCAGGCGAAGGGTATGCTTTTCTTCACCTTCATTGCCACGCTGATGGCCTGTTTTATTTCCTTCGGCGTGGTTTATAACAATGCCCGCATCGCTTTTTCCGAAAGGAGCAGGGAACTGTCCAGCCTGCGGGTGCTGGGCTACACCCGCGGCGAAATTTCATATATTCTACTGGGTGAACTAGCGCTTATCACTTTTATCGCTATTCCTGTGGGATTCGCCCTCGGATATTGGCTCTGCGCCTATCTCGCCTACGCGCTGGCCTCGGATCTTTTCCGCGTTCCTCTAACCATATCTTCCGGCACATTTTCCATGGCCGCGCTGGTCGTTTTGGTTTCCGCGTCCGTTTCCGGATTGATTGTACGGCATAAACTTGACCATCTGGACCTTGTTGAAGTATTAAAAACCAGGGAGTAAAAACATGAACAATCTAATGCGCAGAAAATTATTAATCGCGGGATTCAGCCTGCTGGTCATCGCGCTGATCGCCTATGGGTTTCTTCCGAAAAGACAGGAAGTTGATCTGGTCAGTGCGCAGCGGGGAGATTTTCAGGTAACGATCGAGGAGGAAGGACGCACGCGATTGAAACAGCGTTTCACTGTTTCCGCGCCGACGGCCGGTTACATGCGGCGCGTCGACCTGAAGGTAGGCGACAACGTCAAAAAGGGCCAGAATCTGGTTATTTTGGAGCCGCTGCGCTCGCAGTCGCTTGATCCCCGCAGCCACGCGCAGGCGCAACTGAGCGTCTCCGCGGCACAGGCCGCGCTGGAAGCCGCGGTAGAAAAAGAACGCGCGGCGACTTCGGACGCCGAATACGCGGAAAAAAGATTCGAAAGAATGACCAACCTTTTTTCGAAGGGCTATATTGCCAAGGATCAATTCGAGCAAAGTGAAACGGAAACCAAAAAAGCCCGCGCTTATAAACTTTCCGCCAAGGCCGCCGTGGATATGGCGCGCGCGGATCTGGAAAGAGCGAAAACAAATCTGCAGAATTTCAGCGTGCCGAAAAGCATCGGCAAACAAAGCCTCGCTTATGTCAACGCTCCGGTGAGCGGTTCTGTTTTCCGTCTTTACCGGGAAAGCGAGGGAGCGGTGAATATCGGCGAGCCGCTTATGGACATCGGCAATCAGAAAGACCTGGAAATACGCGCGGAAGTTCTCTCCTCCGACGCGGTCAAAATCAGAAAAGGAACCCCTGTTTTATTCAAACGCTGGGGGCAGGAGGAAACGCTTCAGGGTATTGTGCGGGTTGTCGAGCCGGCGGGCTTTACCAAAATATCGAGCCTGGGCGTGGAAGAACAAAGAGTGCTGGTAATAGTCGACATCACCACCGAGCAGGACAAATGGCAGGCGCTCGGCGACGGCTACCGCCTAGAGGCGCATTTTATCATCTGGGAAGGCAAGGATATCCTGCAGGTGCCCACAAGCGCTCTGTTTCGTCAGGGCAGTGATTGGGCTGTGTTTGTGGCGGAAAGAGGAAAAGCAAGAAGACGCACGGTGGAAGTGGGACAACGCAACGGCCTGGCGGCACAAATTATTTCCGGACTGAGTGACGGCGAAAAAGTTGTCGCCTATCCCGACGACGCCATCAGCGACGGCACCAGAATAAAGCAGCGAAAATAGCAGCTTCTCGGTTAAGCTTTTATCTTCGAGCGGATGCGCTCCTGATATTCGATGATTTCGTTGCGGAGAATATCCAAATCCGCGATGCGGTCTTCCAGCATTTTCAGGTGATGACCTAAAAGCTCCAAGAGGCGGTTGAGCACCTTTTCATTGGATTTTTCGATAGTCCAGATGGCTTCAAGCTCCTGCATGTCCGAGAGCGTTAAGCCCAGCATCTTGAGACGCTTGATAAGTTTCAGGCGGCGCAAATCGGTATCGGTATATACGCGGCGCCCTCCCTCCAGCCGTTTTACGGAATTAAGTAGGCCGATTTCTTCGTAATAACGGATGGTGCGCTGGCTCATTTCCAGTTTTTTCGCCAGCTCGCCGATGGAAATAAATTCTTCGTTCATGTTTAAGCGCTCTTTTCAGCTCACGCCGCGTACTTCTGGCGCAATTCTCTTTTTAAAATCTTACCGGAAGGATTTTTATCCAGCTTGTCGGCAACAAAAACCTTTTTCGGACATTTAAAGGCAGCCAGCCGCTCTTTGCAGAAATCGATAATTTCCTTATCCTTGATTTCCGCTCCGCTTTTCGGCACTACAACGGCCGATACCACTTCAATCCATTTGGGGTCGGGCAGGCCGATGACCGCCGCTTCCGCCACCGCCGGGTGCGCGTAGAGAACTTCTTCCACTTCCCGAGAGGCGACGTTCTCACCGCCGGTCTTTATCATATCTTTCTTCCTGTCGACAACATATAAATAACCGTCATTATCCATGACGCCCAGATCCCCGCTGTGAAACCAGCCGAACTGAAAAACTTCCGCCGTCTTTTCCGGATCGTTCAGATAGCCGCTCATTACCTGTCCGGAGCGATGCACTATTTCGCCCACCTGGCCCACAGGCACGAAGTTGCCGTCATCATCCATCAGGCGCGTTTCGACATTGATCACCGGCTTGCCGGCGGAACCGGCCCGGGTCAATTGGTCTTCCGGTTTGAGAATGGTTGCTACCGGGCCCATTTCCGTCTGGCCGTAATAATTCCAGAGGCGGATGCCCGCGAAAGACTTGTTCAGCTGCCGAATCACCTCCACCGGCATAATGCTCGCCCCGTAGGCGCATTTTTTCAGGCTGGCAAGGTTGTGTTTTTCAAAATCAGGATGATGAAGCAGGCCGATCCAGACGGTAGGCGGGGCAAACATGTGAGTGGCTTTGTATATTTCGATGTTTCTTAATATGTGCGTTGGATCGGCCCGGTGCAGGATAATATTTTTTGCCCCTATATAGATCAGGGGCATTAAAAAACAATGAAGCTGGGCGCAGTGAAAAAGCGGCAAGGCATGAATGCTGACTTCCTGCCTTTCATACTGGCCTTCGATAATGCAGCTGAAATACTGGGACATCAGGGATCGGTGGGAAAGCATCGCTCCTTTCGGTTTTGATTCCGTCCCGCTGGTGTAGGGTATCTGAGCGATCTCTTCCGCGCTGATATCAATTTCCGGTTCATTATCGGACATCGCAGCCATTTCTTTTTCCAGGTCAAAAAAACCGGACGGCGCCTGATTCTCATGTAAAAGAATCATGCCCCATTTTTTCACCAGGGGGAAAAGTATTCCCTTTTTGTCCACCAGTGGCAACAGGCTGTCTTCCACCAGAAAAATTTTCGCTCCGGAATGCGAAACAACATAGGCGATTTCTTCACTATTGAGCATATAATTTACCGGAACCTGCGCGGCGCCGATTTTGGCCAGACCAAGAAGAGTAATCGGATAAAAATGAGAGTTATTGGCCAGGACAGCAACCCGATCCCCTTTTGCCACGCCGTACTCAAGCATCAGATGGGCAAAACGGCAGGCGGCCTTATCCAGTTCGAGGAAGGTAAGTTCTTTGTCGCGGAAAATCACCGCGATCTGATCAGGGTAACGGGCGGCGGATCTGCGGGAAATATCGCCGATGGTGTCGCGATGAAACATATTGGTCATTTATTAAACATTCTTGAACGCATGACTAAATATTGAGATTTTTTTGCTGATAATGCTGGAGAGCAAAAACTCGTGGCAGTTACAAATCAGTTTTTATATTTTGCAGCAAATGTTTCCTTCATCTTGTATTTCTGAATCTTCCCGCTGGCGGTCATCGGGTAGCTATCCACAAACTCCCAGTATTTGGGAATTTTATGACGGGCGATTTTGCCCTTACAAAATTCAATAAACTCTTCAGGACTGCCTTTGTGTCCGTTTTTTAGCTGAATAGCCGCCAGCACCTGCTCGCCATATTTGGCATCGGGAATTCCTATGACCTGCACGTTGACGACTTTCGGGTGCGTATAAAGAAATTCTTCTATTTCTCGCGGATAAATATTTTCACCGCCCCTGATAATCATGTCCTTGATCCGGCCGGTTACTTTGAAATAGCCGTTTTTATCCACTTCTCCCAGATCACCCGTGTGCAGCCATTTTTCCTTATCAATGGTTTCCTCGGTGGCCTGCGGCATTTTATAGTAACCATTCATCACACAGTTGCTGCGGGTGACAATTTCTCCCTGCACTCCCGGCGGCAAGTCCTTGCCGGTTTCCGGGTCGATAATCTTGCCTTCGATATCCGGCAGGAGGCGGCCTACTGTGGAAACGCGCAGTGCGACCGGATCATCGCGGCGCGTCATGGTCATCACCGGCGCGCACTCCGTCTGGCCGAAGGC
>JBBIHZ010000031.1:0-12163 GCA_037446735.1 Deltaproteobacteria bacterium | reverse complement strand
CGTCATGGCCTGACCGTTCATCTCCTCAATCTGGTCGAAGACGCCTTTTTGCCAGTTCAGGGTGGGATATCCGCCCCGCGCGTTAACCATATCCGCAACCAGATTGGTCCCGAAAGCCTCGAATCCAACCTTGAGCACAGACTCATTGAGGTAGCCGATCTGTTTTTTGGAAATTTTCTTGAACTCTTCCGGGTCATGGAGTTCGATTTTTATTTTGCCGGAACAGACAGCGGCTTTGAGTTTTTTGGAGCCCATTACCGCCCCCAGACCGCAGCGCCCGACCGCGCGATGGCTGTTGTTCATAATGGCCGAGTATCTGACAAGGTTTTCTCCTCCCTGTCCAATGGAGGCAACAATGGGTTTCTGACCCGTGCCTTTCTGAAGAAGGTCTTCCGTTTCATTGACGCTTTTTCCCCACAGGTGCGCGGCATCTTTGAGTGCCGCTTTACCGTCAACGATTTCCAGATATACCGGCTTCGGCGACACTCCTTCAATGATGATGCCGTCATAACCGCTTCTCTTGAGCATGGGGCCGAAATTTCCGCCGGAGTTGCCATGACCCCATATCCCGGTCAGGGGCGATTTGGCCACTACCGAATAACGCGCGGCGCTGGCCGATGTCGTTCCCGTAAGCGGTCCCGTCATGAAAATCAGTTTGTTTTTCTCGCCCAGAGGGTCAATCCCGGCAGGAACTTCTTCATACAGATAACTCGTGGCAATTCCCACGCCTCCGAGATATTTCCGCATCTTTTCTTCCGGGATGCGCTCCTCGAATATTGAGCCCTTGGTCAGGTTAACCCTCAATATCTTTCCCATAAAACCATTTCCCATAATTCCTCCTGAAAATTACTGCTGAGTTCTTTTCCCCGGAGAATAACCCCCGTGTAATTAATTAAGAACCTAATTTATTGGTTTATGTTGCGATTTCTTGAGCAAATAATCCTTTACGCCCCATGTTTCTTCCGCCTTTAAATATCTTATTTTACCGCTCTTTGGCTGGATATAGGACATGGCCCTCTCGGCAAACGCTAAGATAGACAACGCGGGATTCACGCCCAAGTTTTCCGGCATCTGTGAAGCATCACAGACCAGCATGTTATGATAGCCTTTAATCCGGTTTTCTTCATCGATGATCCCGTTTTCCGGCGCCTGCCCGATTGTGCAGCCGCCCATAATATGCGCGGTAATCGGCGCGTCCATCCAATTCTCCGTTGTTATGTTAGCGGGGGTGCCGTCCATACGCTTGGCCAAACGCCTCGCGAAGTCGTAGCCAATGGGAATCCATGTCGGATTTTTTTTCTCCGTCCCGTATGACGAAGTCAGCGTCCTGGAAAAAGGCCACAGGAGGCGCCGCTTCCTTTGGATGATGATATAGTTGTCTAGTGTCTGCATAATGAGAAGAATAATGGAACGTTGGGCAAACCCTATAGGATTACATACCCGCAGAAAAGTGATCGGATGGAAAAGAGCGTTGAAAAACGCCTTGATCTGCCGCGGTATCCTGCCCCCGCCTTCCGTCATGATTCCCGTCAGCAATCCCATAAAATCATGTCCCTTGCCGTAACGCACCGGTTCAATATGGGTGTTTTCATCGGGATGAACGCTGGAAGTAATAGCGACCCCCTTGCTGAAATCCGCGTCTTTGGCTTTCGCTTTCACGCCGATTATTGATTCACTGTTGGTGCGGGAAAACTGCCCGATATGGTCGGAAATAAGCGGCAGGCGTCCGTTTTGCTTCAGTTTCATCAAAAGAGAAAGCGTGCCGATGACGCCGGCACAGAGAACTATTCCTTTGGTTTTAAAAGTCCGCCCGCTTAGCCGTCCCAACATGGCGGTTGTCTTTTTTGACTTGACGATATACCCTTGGTCGCCGTTGGGTGACAACGGGATTATGTCATACACTTTCTGCTCGGGGAATATCTGGGTGCCGAACTTTTCGGCGAAATAGAGGTAATTTTTATCCAGAGTGTTTTTGCCGTTTTTCTTACAACCGGTCATGCACTCACCGCAGAGCTCGCAGCCGACGCGGTCTGGTCCCTCACCAAAGAAATATGGATCTTCCGCGGGCATTTTTTCTTTGCCGAAAAATACCGCGACATCCGTTGTCGTATAGGTATGCCCCCTGCCGATTTCCTCGGCCGTTTCTTTTAGAAGCTTATCCTGAGGAGTGGCGACGGGATTAGGCACAACCCCGACCATTTTTTTTGCGATATCGAAGAAAGGCAGTAATTCCTCTTTCCCGCCCAGCCGCTTGATGGTTTCATGCTCAAAAAATACCGCGGGCGGAGTGTACATCGTGTTGGCGTAGTTCAGACTCCCTCCGCCCACTCCGGCGGCCGCCAAAATAAAAACATCCTTCAGAAGATGCATCCTTTGTATGCCGTAACAGCCGAATGTAGGAAACCATAAAAACTTCTTAACGTTCCAGTTGCTTTTGGGGAATTCATCCGCATGCCATCTTTTCCCGGACTCGATAACTGCGACTTTGTATCCTTTCTGGGAAAGACGCATTGCGGCAACGCTGCCGCCAAAGCCGGATCCGACAACGACATAATCAAAATCAAATTCACTTACATCTGTACTTGTGCTCATGGGGAATCCTCCTGACACTTACACGGTTGTCTCTTTTGCAATTCTTGGGGATGGGTAACTATTATTCAAACGTGACAACTTCCGAAACAAACATTAAAAATAATGATGGCAATGCCCTGTTTACGCTTCAACTCCTGCGGGTTTTGCTCCGGACAAATCTCTACCAAAATACTCGCGATGCTATGTATTTATATTCCTGCTTTAATTGCCTGTCAACCATTTAAAGTTTTTTCTTAAACGAACTTTTCCCAAAACATGTCCGCGGGGTCATTTCTACAATAAATCAAGAAAAAGACCCCGCGGTTTGTTTCACCTTAACAATCAGTTAAAATGGAAAATGTGTCGCCTGCCCGGCAACAATTATCCACGTAATCAGCAGGGCGTTGAGAAACGCGCCGGTGTATATATGCCCTGTCTTCCGATAAAAGTATGTCGAAATCAGCGCCACGATGGTGAATATCGGGAAGAACTGGAACATCACGATATACCACAGGGCGGCTTCCGGAATCGCCAGCGTCCCGCCGGCAAAAAACGGCAGGTAGCCCAGGGCTTCAAAAATAATGTACGCGGTAATGAGCAGGAAAATATTGATGAGCATTTCCCGCCATGCCGGCAATTCGCCTTTTTTACCGCAGCGCAACTCGCCGTGCAAAATCATGCCAATAACCAGGAAATAGAAAGCAAACGGAATCAGGTAGCTAAGGAAGATGCGAAAATGCAGCAGCGTCATCGGCTTTATGGCGAAGACCCAGAGACGGTAATCGGTCGTGAAAACTAAATGTGAAAAAATCAGCGTCAGGTAAGCCGCAACCGAGATAATCAGGGCCAGCAGAAAGGATTTACCGATTTTCTTGAAATTCAGCCCCTTGTTCTTCCAGGTTACGCCATAGTTGACAAAAGTAGCTTTGTTCTTGCGGTTAAATATCAAATGCCACAGGATAAACAAAATCAAAGAAATAACCGCGACGGTGCACGCCCACATTATGATAATTGTGGTCAGGTTTTGCGCAAACAGAGCGGAGGCCTTAATTTTTTGCGAGTAGCCGATAGCCCACAAAAATACCGGCAGGGGAATGAGCACCGTTAAAACGGCGCCCACCCACCAGCCGAAGCCGCTGACTGATTTAATTTCCGCCGGTTTTTCACTGATTTCCTTGAAAAATTTGGTCTGCAGCAAAAGCTGCCCTAGCGGGAAAATAAGCAGCAGCATGCCCAGCAAGGCAATAAAAGTGCCTGCTTCTTTCCAGTACCAGATCTGATTGGCAACCGGAATATCCTTGCCGCCTTTAAGCGTCATCTGCATCCATTCAACCGCATTGCCGATTCCCTCTTTCGAAAAATGAACGCGCGGGTGAATAATCGGCGGCTGGTATAATTTTCTTGCGGTGCCTTTTTCAATGGAGCCGTAGAGCTTGCCGACTTCCACGTTCTCCGTCGTGCCGAACAATTTTTTCAGTTTATCCGTCTTAACGATATCTGCAGGAATCGGCGCGCCCCACATCAACTGAGAAAATTCGTCGTATTTGGAGAAAATAAGCGCCGTGTTGCGCGGGAAAGTAGCCGTCCCCTCGGGTATGCCGAAAGTTCCTGTCGAGGAACTTGCCAGAACAACCGCTTTGTAGCCTCTAGGATTGGTCGCGGCCGCCACCACGGACGCCCAGCCGCCCATGGAATGTCCTTCCAGCCCGATATTGTCCAGATCGACAATCTCGAGAGTGCGCAAGTAAGTAAGCGAATCCATCCCTCCGAAACCCTGGGCGAAGGCCGGCGGGTCTGAAAAACCATGCCCGGTTTGATCAACCGCCAGAACCACATACCCGCGGCGGGCATACTCGATGGCGAAACCACTCTGCGTTTCGCGCGAATTGATATAGCCGTGCGTGGCGACAATCCCCGGCGCCGGTTTTTCTTTGCTCACCCCGGCAGGAATATACAAAAGAGCGCTGACCATTTTGCCGTTGGCCGCCTTAAAACGAATGTCTTTTATTTTAATGGTGCCACCGGATGTCTGGATTAAATAAGCCAACAAGCCCCCGCCGATGATTAAAATCAGGGCGATCACAATCAGCCATTTGCATTTTTTTGTGTCCATAGCTCCTCCTCAATGTGTGCCTGTTATTGACGTAGGTTAACCTTTTGACGACACGAAGAGACAACTGAATCAATGCTATTATTATAATGTATTAGGTGGAGCGCGGCAGATGGTTAGGGATGAAAAACAGTGAAAAATGAATTGATATTCGACAATTACACGCAAAAAGAGAAATACTTTTTGGCAGGGCGATCTTTTTCCCCCGACGAACCCGGCGTTTCTTTTGACGGATCTCATAGTCACCACCAAAAATATCGTTAATCATCGCCAAGGGACAAAAAACACATTGCCGATATAATGTCAACTTATATTCGGCAACGTGTCTGATATGCTTTATAATATTAACCCAAACGTTTTTTCAGTTCATTAAGTTGTTGTTTGAGGCGCGCCGGCAATCTCCCGCCGAATTTCTCAAAATGCTTTTCGATATCGGGAATTTCCGCTTTCCATGCGGCAACATCGACTTTCAGCAGTTCATCGATATCCTGCGCGGAAATCTTCAACTCCCGCAGATCAAGATCTTTTTTTTTCGGCAATAAGCCGATAGGGGTTTTTACCGCGTCTACTTTCCCTTCCACTCTTTCGCACATCCATTTCAGCACGCGGCTGTTTTCTCCGAAGCCAGGCCAGAGCCAGCGACCGTCGGATGTTTTACGAAACCAGTTAACATAAAAAATACGGGGTGCTTTATCTTTAAGTTTATCACCCATATCCAGCCAGTGCTGAAAATAATCGCCCATGTTGTAGCCGCAGAAAGGCTGCATGGCGAAAGGGTCACGCTGTAAATTTCCCACCGCGCCGATGTTGGCGGCGGTTGTCTCCGAAGAGGCAGTCGCACCCAGAAAAACGCCGTGGTCAAAATCATAAGCCTCGTTGACCAACGGCACAACACCCGCGCGGCGTCCGCCGAAAACAAAGATATCAATGGGCACGCCTTCGGGCTTTTCCCAATCTTTGGAAATTACCGGGCACTGCGCGGCCGGCGCGGTAAAGCGCGCGTTGGGATGCGCGGCAGGATCTTTTTTTTCGCCGGGCCAGTCACGTTCCTTCCAGTCGATGGCATGTTTGGGCGGCTCGCCATCGATGCCTTCCCACCAAACATCCCCGTCGTCAGTCAGGGCGCAATTGGTAAAGATTATATTTTCTTTGATTGTCTCCATTGCCATCGGATTGGAATCATAAGAAGTCCCCGGCGCCACGCCGAAAAATCCGGCTTCCGGATTGATGGCGTAAAGCCGGCCATCGGGGCCGATTTTCATCCAGGCGATATCATCTCCGACGCACTCGCCTTTCCAGCCCTCTACGGTCGGCTGGAGCATGGCCAGAGTGGTCTTACCGCAGGCAGAGGGAAAAGCCACCGCGATATGATACTGTTTCCCTTCGGGGCTGATCAGGCGCAGAATCAACATGTGCTCTGCCATCCAACCTTCCCTTTTGGCCATAGCCGAAGCGATGCGCAGCGCCAAGCATTTTTTCCCCAGAAGAGCGTTGCCGCCGTAGCCGGAACCGAAAGACCAGATCAGATTTTCTTGCGGAAAATGGCTGATATATTTTTTCTCCATGGGTGCGCAGGGCCAGGCAACATCTTTCTGCCCTTTTTCTAGCGGCGCACCGATGGAGTGCAGACAAGGAATGAATTCGCCATCCGCGCCCAGCTTATCAATAACTTTTTTCCCCACGCGCGTCATTATGTGCATGTTGCAGACGACATAGGGGCTGTCCGTGATTTCTATACCAATTTTGGCGATGGGCGAATCAACCGGCCCCATGGAAAAAGGAATTACATACATCGTGCGGCCTTGCATGCATCCTTTATAAAGGCCTTTCATTATTTCTTTAAGTTTTGCCGGCTCGATCCAATTATTTGTGGGGCCTGCTTCGATTTGCTCAGGCGTGCTGATATATGTCCTATCCTCTACTCTGGCCACGTCAGAGGGATCAGAGCGAAACAAAAAGCTGTTCTTACGTTTTTTCAGCGGTGTGGCGCTGCCGCTTTTCACCATCTGCGCCATCAGGCGGTCATATTCCTCCTTGGATCCGTCACAATAGTAAACACTATCCGGCTGGCACATCTCTTCAATTTCTTTTACCCAGTCTTTCAGCTTTTTGTTTTTTGTCTCCATAGACAAATCTTTCTTTTTTAAATTATTTGCGTTTCTTTTCTATTTTCTTTTTGGTTGCGGTTTTCGCCGCCGCTTTTTCTTCCACCACTGCCTGCGCCGCCGCCAGCCTGGCAATCGGCACGCGGTAAGGCGAGCAGCTTACATAATCCATGCCGACGCGATGGCAGAACATGACGCTGGATGGCTCACCGCCGTGCTCGCCGCAAATGCCGACTTTCAGGCCGGGCCTTGCTTTGCGTCCTCTTTCGATGCCCATGGCAATCAACTGCCCCACGCCTTCCTGATCGAGCACCTGGAAGGGGTCGACGGGGATAATTTTTCTGCCCACGTATTCGGGCACAAAAGCGCCGACGTCGTCACGGCTGAACCCGTAAGACATCTGCGTCAAATCGTTGGTGCCGTAGCTGAAAAACTCCGCCTCCTCGGCAATGCGGTCGGCCAGAAGCGCCGCGCGAGGAATTTCAATCATTGTGCCCACCATATGCGGTATTTTTTTCATGCCGTATTTGGCGCAAACTTCCGGATAAATTTTCCTGACCAACTGTCCCTGATGACTGATTTCGGCCCTATCGCAAACCACGGGAATCATGATTTCCGGCAGCGCTTTTTTGCCTTCCTTTATTAATTCCGCGGCGGCTTCCAGAATAGCGCGTATCTGCATTTCGCTGACTTCCGGATAAGTAATGCCCAGACGCACGCCGCGATGCCCCATCATCGGGTTGGTCTCGTGCAGAATTTCGGCGCGGCTGTTGAGTTTCTCAAGAGAAATATTGAGGCTTTGCGCCAGCCGCTGACGCTCCTGCGGGTTTTCCGGCACAAACTCATGCAACGGCGGATCCAGAAAACGGATTGTTACCGGCCTGCCGGCCATGACTTCCATGGTTTTTTTAATGTCGCTTTTCACAAAGGGAAAAAGATCATCCAAAGCGGCGCGCCGCTGTTTTTCGCTGTCGGACAAAATCATCTTGCGCAGATGGAAAAGCGGCTTGTCGCTGTTTTCGCCGTAGAACATATGCTCGGTGCGGAAAAGGCCGATGCCTTCCGCGCCGAACTGAATGGCTTTGGCGGCGTCTTTGGGCGTTTCCGCGTTGGTGCGGATTTTCAGCCTACGCAGCGAATCGCATATCTTCATGAATGCCCTGAAGTATTTGTCATCCTCCGCGCCGCTGATCATCCCCAGCGCTCCGTTATATACGCGCCCCGCCGTGCCGTTGAGCGTTATGGCATCGCCTTCGCGCAAAGTTTTGCCGTCAACCGACATTTTCTTTGCGGCAATGTCCACATGAATAGACCCCGCGCCGACGATGCAGCACTTGCCCCAGCCGCGCGCCACCAGCGCCGCGTGCGAGGTCATGCCGCCGCGAGCGGTAAGGATTCCCTGCGCCACGCGCATGCCTTCAACGTCTTCAGGATTGGTTTCCTCGCGCACCAGAATTACTTTCTTGCCCTCGCCAGCCCACTTAACCGCTTCTTCGGCGGTAAAAACAATCTGGCCCACCGCGCCGCCGGGACCGGCGGGCAAACCCTTTGTCAAAAATTCCGCCACGGCTTCGGCCTGGGGGTCAACCATAGGATGCAATAATTCATCGAGTTGCGCCGGTGTCACGCGCATCACTGCTTCGGCCGCGCTGATCATCTTGCTTTGATACATTTCCACCGCCATGCGCACCGCCGCCGGGCCATTGCGCTTGCCCGTGCGCGTCTGCAGCATCCAGACATGCCCGTCTTGAATGGTGAATTCCAGATCCTGCATATCCCCGAAATGTCTCTCCAGTTTTTGCCGTATCTGTTCGAGCTCACGATAGGCCTTGGGCATCGCTTTTTCCAAAGACGGATGGCCGTGCGTGTCATCCGTCTGGCGCGTTTTTTCGTTTATCGGATTCGGCGTGCGGATACCCGCGACAACGTCTTCACCCTGCGCGTTGGGCAGCCATTCGCCGTAGAATTTATTTTCTCCGGTGGCCGGATTACGGGTAAAGGCCACGCCGGTGGCGGAATTCTCTCCCATATTGCCGAAGACCATCGTCTGCACGTTGACCGCCGTGCCCCAGTCGTCAGGAATGCCCTCGATGCGGCGGTAGGAAACAGCGCGTTTGCCGTTCCAGCTTTTAAAGACCGCGCCTATGGCGCCCCATAGCTGCTCATCAGCATCGTCCGGGAAGGGTTTGCCTAAAACATTTTTGACTTTATCTTTATAGATTTCAGCCAGCTCGGCCAGATCATCGGCAGTGAGATCAACATCCTGCTGGACATTGCGTCTTTTCTTCATTGCTGCCAGTTCACGCTCCAACTGCTGGCGCACACCCATGCCCTCGACAGGTTCAATGCCTTCGGCCTTCTCCATGACAACATCCGAATACATCTGAATCAGACGGCGGTAGGAATCCCAGACAAAGCGCGGGTTTTTTGTTTTTTCAATCATGCCGGCGATTGTCTTGGAGGTAAGCCCGATATTTAGCACCGTCTCCATCATGCCGGGCATGCTTTTGCGTGCGCCGGAGCGTGCCGAGCAAAGAAGGGGGTTTTTCGGATCGCCGAATTTCATTCCTGTGGCCGCTTCCATCTGGCGCAGGGCCTTATATACTTGCTCTTTCAACCCCTGCGGATAGCGCCCTTTATTTTTATAAAAAAGGTTGCAGACTTCGGTAGTGATGGTGAAGCCAGGCGGTATGGGAATTTTCAGATGAGCCATTTCCGCAAGCCCCACTCCCTTGCCGCCTAACAGCTTTTTGTTTTTTCCATATCCTTCGGAGAAAGTGTATACGTATTTGGTGCCCATATTCTTCGCTTTTAACCTCCTGACTTTTCTTATTATTAATTATTAAACGAGTAATGAAGCCACAAATTCACGTTTATTGTCAAGTTAAAACGCATCTGGGAGAAAACATGAGTGGGGAAAAGTGCGCGGATAAGATATTTTACAGAGCCGTGCGAAAGCGCGATGAAAAACTTTAAGAAGGCGGGCTGATTACACAAGCGATAATCAGCCCGTCTGAGTGTGGTTTACTTTAAAGGTTTATTCTTTCGGCGCTCCGGTGAAGTTTTCCGAAACGGATTTAATCGCCGCGCCTTCGTTGTTCATAATGGCGTCCATCATTCCAAAATACTTCGGGAATTCCGAGCCAATAAAAAACTGAGAAGACAGCACCCTGCCGCTGTAATACGCGGCCTCATTGTTATTGGCGATGATTTTTTGTCTTTCTTCGCCTTTGGCATCACCCAATATTTCCTTCATTTTAGGAATGGTAATGGTCATACTCCACAGATGCAGCCAGGCCACGATCAGCGGGAACATCGCCTGCTGTAGGGGCGTGGCGTTGAGCACCAGCGCCATGAACTTGCCTTCGCCAAGCTGTTTTTTCATCATCTCGATGATTTCATCGAGTTTCGCCAGGCCGCGGACGACCGGGTTGATGTATTTATCATCCACTACGCCTTTGGCATTATTAATCGCGTCATTCATCCACTTTTTGAGCTGCGAGTAATTATACATTTCCGGATTCATGAGAATTTTGCGCATCTGCAAATCGAGAGACTGAATGGCGTTGGTTCCCTCGTAAATCGAGAACACCTTGGTGTCGCGGGCGTACTGTTCCACCGGATATTCCTGGCAGTAACCGTAACCACCGTAAACCTGCATGGCCTCGGCCGTCACCAGCCACGAAGCGTCGGAAATGCCGGCCTTGACGATGGGCGTGAGAATTTCCACAATACCCGTTGACGCCTTGCGCTCTTCCGGATCGGGCGAAACATGCATGACGTCTTCATGATAAGCCAGAAACAGACACAGCATGCGCATACCTTCGACCGTGCTCTTCATGTACATAAGCATTCTTTTCACATCCGGATGCTCGATAATGGCCACGCCGGGGGCTTTGTCGTTGAGCATCTGCGTGATATGCTTGCTCTGAATGCGGTTGCGCGCGTAAGTGATGGCGTGCATGTAGCCGGCGCTGGACTGTCCAAGGGCCTGAACGCCCGTGTGAATGCGCGCCGCGTTCATGAGACGGAACATAATCTTCATCCCTTCGCGCTCCTTGCCCAGCAGATGGCCTACGCACTTGCCGTTATCACCGAAACTCAAAGACGATGTGGCGTTGCCTTTGAGGCCCATCTTGTGTTCGATACCTGAGCAATAAACATCGTTTCTTGCGCCGAGTGAACCATCTTTGTTGATGAGATATTTCGATACCAGAAAAATGGAGATTCCTTTGGTTCCTTCGGGATCGCCCTCGATGCGCGCCAACACCGGATGGATGATGTTGGGGGTTAAATCATGCTCGCCGTTGCTGATGAAAATTTTCTGTCCGGTAATCAGATACGTGCCGTCTTTCTGCTTTACCGCCTTGGTTTTGAGCGCGCCCACATCCGAGCCCGCGCCCGGCTCTGTTAGGCACATCGTGCCGCCCCACTCACCGGAAAGCAATTTGGGAAGATACATCTCTTTTACTTCGTCGGAAGCGAAAGGCGCGATGATGGCCGCGGCGCCGGTGATCGCTCCGCAATACATTGTCAGGGATGTGTTGCCCGCGTTGAAATATTCCGCCGCGGCCATAGAGACACTCTGGGGCATGCCCATGCCCCCCGCTTCCTGCGGGAAAGACAGGACATGGAATCCGGCTTCAACGTAAGCGTTGAAGCCCTTGTGGAAGGATTCGGGAACTTTTACTTCATGCGTTTTGGGGTCAAATTTTAATCCGGTTTTGTCACCGTCGGCATTGGATGTATAAAACTGATCCATGGCGATTTTTTCCGCCAGCTCCAACGTGTCCTCGTACATGCTCCGGTCGAATTCCTTGAACTGGTCAAAACGGTTCAATTTCTCCAGCTCGAGCATTTCAAAAAGGACAAACCTCACGTCACGTGAGTCAACTAATGGGTTTAACGACATAAAAACCTCCTTCAGTTTTCATTTATTAAGAACTGTGTCGGGCGGGGAGGCCTTACACAAATTTCTCACAAGATCATCTTTAAACTGACCGGCAGTATAATTATATAATATTACAGTGTCAAGTTAATTGAGATAAAAAAATATAAAGATTTATAATATATTAATATTTTTAGGATTACGGGAAAAAATCATTTTAAAAACAATACTAAAAAGCAAGAAAACCAATTCTTGAACAATGATGAAAGATCAAATCTAATCATAACATCACTTATAAAAAAAAATAAATTCAATCATGATTGCAACTATTTATATCATTACCACGTGATATGATATTTCCGCTTGACTATATAATAATTTACTATATAGATTAGCTAATAATTAAAATGATCATATTTTGTCGCCCAAAAGGCGTAAAAGTTACCCTCTTCCCATACAGTTTTATTAAGGTATTGGCAGTCAGTCTTC
>JBBIHZ010000030.1:6751-12193 GCA_037446735.1 Deltaproteobacteria bacterium | reverse complement strand
AAAAATTACCAGTAAAAATAATTGATTTTGATAACCCTAATGAAAAGAAAAAGCATGATCTCATAGTGCAACTCGTTGATCAAATGCTTGAATTGAACAAACAATTACTTAAAGCCAAAACCGACCATGAAAAAACATTAATCCAGCGTCAAATCGACGCCACCGACAACCAAATCGACAAACTGGTTTACGAGCTATACGATTTAACACCCGAAGAAATCGCCATCGTAGAAGGGCGATAATATATAGCTACACTCTTATCTATATCAGTATTGAGAAATCAGTTATTAAAAAATCCAATCTGTTGCTTATACTAGGGCGTTACACTTCGCGGACGTTTTCAGTTTTTGCTTTTTCAAATATCTTTCTTTTTTTCCACCTGCCTCCCTTGTAGTATAGCCAGTTAAGCCCCGCCGCCAGGGTGCTGCTGGAGAGCATGGCTATCCAGATGCCGTCCTGCCGTAAACCGACAGGCCCGGCCAGAAGATAGGCCAGCGGAACGCGGATGATGAACATGGCAATAAACGAAAGAACCAGCAGCGCCATCGTGTCACCCGCGCTGCGCAAAACACCATGAATGACAAAAATAACCGCGAAGCACGGAAAGATAAACGCCATCCAGAAATAATAATCGGCGACCAGCTCCAGGACGCGGGCGTTTGCCGCCGATTTTTCCAGAAAAAGCGCGCCGATCTGATGCGGAAAAGAAAAAAGAACAATTGTGCAAAAAATTCCAATGGCCAGCGCGAAATACACCGACACGCGCATCGTGGCGTAAACGCGCTCCAGCTTCCGCGCGCCCAGGTTCTGGCCGGCAATGGAAGTGGCCGCCATGCCGATGGACATAAAGGGAATCGTGGCGAGCATATCCACCTGCATGCCGATGCCGAAAGCCGCCGTCACATCCGTGCCGAAAGTGTTGACCAGAGAAATGATAATCACGCCGGAAAGAGATATCACAATCATCTGCAACGAGGCGGGCACGCCAATCACAAAAACCTCCCGGATAATATGCCAATCTAAACTGTAGTCCCAGCCGTGCATGTTGATGTAGGGATTGTGCCGCAAAAGATAAATGTAGCCGATAACGCAGGTTGCGACCGCCGCCAGCGCCGTTCCCCACGCCGCGCCGGCCACGCCCAAAGCGGGCAGAGGTCCCGCGCCGCGGATAAAAAGCGGAACAAAGATAATATTGAAAAAAGTAAGCAGAATGAGAATTTTCACCACTGTTTTAGCGTCCCCCATGCCGCGCAGCATGCCGCTCATCCAGTTGATGAAAAACTGAAACACCAGCGTGGCCACGATGATGGTGAGGTAAGACAGCGCCATATCCAGAATTTCCGGCGGCACGTTTATCCACACGAGCATCCGTCGCCCCAAAAACAGCGCGACAACAGAGATAAGCAGGCAGAAGGTAATCGAAGCAAAGAAGGAATTGGAAAGGATTTTTTTTAGCAACGCCGTGTCTTTGCGGCCGAAGGCCTGCGCGATAAGAACGTTGGTGGCCATGCCCAAGCCGATAAGAAAAGCGGGCAACAGCATGATGATCGGCAAGGTGGCGGAAACGGCAGCCACGGCTTTATGCCCCAGAAGCCTGCCTACCCAGATCAGGTTGATGATGCCGTAAACGGACAAAAGCAGGTTGCCCAGCATCAAAGGCGTGCTGAAATTGATAACCTGCCTGGAAATATTTCCCTCGGTAAAATCCTGCATTTTGTTTATCTCGGATTCAGCTTCTTTTTAAGAACTTCCACCAGCGGGCCGTCTTCGCGCCAGGCGCGGCACGTATTGACCAGAAACTGCAAAATCATCCTGGAGCGTTCCGGGTCGGGAGACTGCGGCCTTTTCGACTGATAGGATGCGTAGCCCTGAATCGCCGCCGGCGCCATCGCCAGCAAAAGCTCGACCAGATGCGTGCATCCCTTGTTGCCGCCGACAAGTTTTTTAACCTTGGCCGTAAATCCTTTGGTAATGGCTATTCCCTTTATGGGCGTGAGGCAATCTAACGTTTCGCGGCAGATTTCGCGCGGTACCGAAAGAAGCTCAGCCTCGATATCTTCAATCACCATATTGGAACAATTGATCAGCAGGCGTATCGCCATGTGATGAATAACGCCTTCGGGAAAACTCTCGCCCGTGATGATGCGTGATTCCTGAAAACGGTCGTCTTTGAGAAATCCCTCAACAATCAATCCCTGCCCGTCGAATTCGTATGTGGAAATTTCAATGCTTCTTGTATGCAGTTTTTCTTTTCTTCTTTTCCAGAATTCCATTTTCCTCCTAAAGCCGAATTGATCGGGTTAAATCTTTCAAATCTGGATTGCACAACCGGTGAATCACAGAAAGGATAACGATGCCTACGACCACGACAAGTAAAACATTAAGCGTTATTCCGGTCATCGCCACTCCCAGGGCGGTTCCCGAGGCGGGCGGATGCTCCGTGTCGGTAACGACCATGATAAAAATGGACGCGCCAACCGCCAACGGATATATCATCAGCGAAGACAATAAAAGCCGTGGCACCGAGAGAGGCAATGATCACGGCGTACTGCATGCTTAAAAAATAAAGAACAATAAATACGGCAAAAGCCGCCAGACTGCTCTGCAGCACATAATTTTTCCAGTACTGCCGGAATTCGGCATCCATTTTAAGCAAAGATTTTTTCAAACATTACCCCCAGTCAAATGTTAACTATATATATTTTTTGCACCCGCCATCTAGATACTTTTATGTAATTTAACCGGTTTTGTCTCTTTAGTGCGCAGGCGCAAATTGAGCATTTCCACCGACACGGAAAAAGCCATGGCAAAATATATGTAGCCCTTCGGTATGTGCACCTCAAAGCCCTCGGCAATCAGCGTTACGCCGACCAGAATCAGGAAAGAAAGCGCCAGCATTTTTATTGTCGGATGATTATCCACAAAGATGCTAATGGGTTTCGCGGCAAACAACATGACGCCCACGGTAATGACAATGGCAATGGCCATAATGGAAATATGCCGCGCGAGGCCGATGGCGGTGATAACCGAATCCAAAGAAAATACTATGTCCAGAACAGCGATTTGCACAAGCACCGCGGGCACGCTTGCGGCAATGAATTTTGCTGTTTTCTCGTCGGCTCCTTCGAGGCTACTGTGAATTTCGTGCGTTGCCTTGGCCAAAAGAAACATGCCGCCCCCAATCAGAATCATGTCCCTGCCCGATATTTCCTGGCCGAAAATGCTGAACCAGGGCGCGGTCAGACCCACCACCCAGACAATGAAAAAAAGCAGCACCAGGCGCGAGAGCATCGCCAGAATAAGCCCGATGTTGCGCGCGAAGTTCCTTTTCTGCGCCGGCAATCGGCCTACCAGCACCGAAATAAAAATGATATTGTCAATGCCCAGGACGATTTCCAGCGCTGTCAGGGTTCCCAGCGCAATCCATGCTTCCGGACTGGCTAACCATGAAAACATCATCTTTCCCCGTGTTTTTTATATGGATTATTTAATATTCAATACCGGCGCGGTCTTTGATGCCGGTATTGTAATGATGCTTGATTTCCTTGACTTCGCTGACGGTGTCGGCAAGATAAATCAGATCCGGCGGCGCGTAGCGGCCGGTAAGGATCAGGTCAAGATGAGCGGGCTTGTTTTTGATAAGCTCGACGATTTCGGGCAACGCGATCAGCTTAAAATCAAGCGCCACGTTGATTTCATCGAGAATAACCATGTCGTACTTGCCGCTCTTAATCGCTTTTTTCGCCGCGATCAGACCTTTTTGCGCCATCTCCATATCAATAGCCGCGGGGTTATCACGCATGACAAAACTGTCGAGCCCAAAACGGAGAATCGTCAGATTGGGCAGATATTTCTGCGCGGCGATCAATTCGCCGTATTTTCTTCCTTTCATAAACTGCGCGACAAAAACACGGTAGCCCTGGCCGATGGCGCGCAGCGCCTGGCCGAAAGCGGCTGTTGTTTTTCCCTTGCCGTTGCCGGTGATAACCATTACCAGGCCGCGGGCTGTCTTGGGCGCGGGCTCTTCAGCTTTTTTTGCCGCGGGTGCTTCCTTTTTTTTCGCTGGTTTCGGAAAGGGTTTGTTATTTTTCGCGGTTTTCATTTTTTATCCTGCCTGACAAAAAAAGTTTTGGCTATTTCTTCCGCGACCGAATAGGGATCGGCCTGCCGGCTTTTTATTTTTTCGGCAAAATGCTCCAGTTTGCCGCTGGCGGTGAGCTCTGCAATAATCGGCTCCAAAAGGCAAAAACTCAAAGCGTCGTTAATTTCCGCCAGCGCCTTACGGTGCATGCGCTCGGTTAGCTTGCCGCTCTCTATCAGATACTGGTGATGCTCTTCGATTTTTTGGGCAAGCTCGGCGGTTTTTTCCGCAAATGCCGCCGGTTCAAAAGCGTCACCCACCATGACAATGGGCGGCTGCCAGCCCGCGCCGTTTCTGGAAACCAAATTGAGCATGGAGGACAGTTCCGTCTGGAGCTGATTGGCGCCGGGGCGGTTCGCCTTGTTGACGACAAAAACATCGGCGATTTCCATCAGGCCGGCTTTCATCGTCTGTATTTCATCGCCCATGCCGGGCACGAGCACAACCACCACACTGTGGGCGTGATTGATGATATCAATTTCCTGCTGGCCGATGCCGACGGTTTCCACAATGATGATGTCCTTGCCCATCGCTTCCATCACGTGAATGGCGTCACCCGCGGCATGGGAAAGGCCGCCCAGCGCGCCGCGCGTGGCGAGCGACCGCACAAAAACACCCTCGTCCTCGGCATGCTTCTGCATGCGGATACGGTCGCCCAGAATCGCGCCGCCGGTAAAGGGGCTCGTGGGGTCAACCGCGAGAACGCCGACGGTTTTATTCTTTTTGCGCAACGCGGTAATCAGCGCGTCCGTGAGCGTGCTCTTTCCCGCTCCCGGCGCGCCGGTGATGCCGACAATGAAAGATTTGCCGGTGTGCGCGTAAAGTTTTTTGATTTTTGTTTTTGCTTCGGGAATTTTATCTTCGATATCCCGGATGAGGCGGGAAGCCAGGCGGACGTCGCCGGCGCAGATTTTCTTAACCAAAGAATCCATAATTTCTAGTGCGGTTTGATATTTGTCTTGATCCATTCCACTATTGATTCCAGCGAAGCGCCGGGCGTGAAAATTGCTTTGATGCCCGCGTCATAAAGGAGAGGAAAATCCTGTTCGGGAATAATCCCGCCACCGATGACCGTGATTTCCGAGGCGCCCTTTTCGCGCAACAGTTCCACCACCCTGGGAAAAAGAGCCCGGTGCGCTCCGGAAAGACAGCTCAAGCCCACCAAATCAACATCCTCCTGAATGGCCGCGGCGGCAATCTGCTCCGGCGTCTGATGACATCCGGTATACACAACTTCAAATCCGGCGTCGCGGAAACAGCGCGCCAGCAAGGCCTAGGGGCGACCCCGCCGGTGGAGATTA
>JBBIHZ010000030.1:0-6741 GCA_037446735.1 Deltaproteobacteria bacterium | reverse complement strand
GAATTTTTCTTTCCGGCATAAATCTCTCCTAAAAAATACACGGCCTGTCATTGCGAAACCACGGGTGGGTAAAGCAATCCCCTAAATATGAGGTTGCTTCGCGCGTTCGCTTTTAATTAAACGAACTCACTAGCAACGACAAGCGGTAATTTAATACAACCCCGGGTCCTTGTATTCCCCGTAAACTTCACGGTAGACGTCGCAAATTTCCTGTAGCGTGGCAAGATTTTTCACCGCCTCGATGCAGTGCGGCATGACATTATCTCCCTTTTTGCAGGCGTTTTTGATGTCGTCCAGGGATTTTTTTACGGCTAGAGAGTCGCGCTTGCGGCGGACTTCCTTTAATCTTTTTATCTGTTCTTCGCCCACTCTTTCTTCTATCTCCACCAGCGGTATTTCATGCTGCTTTTCCGTCACGTATTTATTCACGCCCACCATGATTTTCTCGTCTTTTTCGAGCTGGCTCTGAAATTTATAGGCGGCATCGGCTATTTCCATTTGGGGAAATCCTTTTTCTATCGCGGCAATCATGCCGCCCATAGAATCTATTTTTTCGATGTAGTCCCATGCCTCTTTTTCTATTTTATTGGTCAGCGCCTCGATGAAGTAAGAGCCGCCCAGGGGATCGATGGTATTGCCCACGCCTGTTTCTTCCGCCAGAATCTGTTGCGTGCGCAGCGCAAGTTCCACGGCATGCTCAGAAGGCAGGCAGTAAACCTCATCGAGAGAATTGGTATGCAGTGACTGCGTGCCGCCCAGCACCGCGGCCAGCCCTTCAACTGTCGTGCGGATGACATTATTATAAGGTTGCTGGGCTGCCAGCGAACAGCCGGCGGTTTGCGTGTGAAATCTCAGCCACAGCGAACGCGGATTTTTCGCCCCGAAGCGCTCGCGCATGATTTTCGCCCACATGCGCCGCGCCGCGCGCATTTTACAGATCTCTTCAAAGAAATCGATGTGCGAATTAAAGAAGAAGGAAAGACGCGGCGCGAACTCATCCACCGGCATCTTTTTGCGGCGGACGACGTCTTCCACATATTCGATACCGTCGCGCAGCGTGAAGGCCAATTCCTGCACGGCGGTGGAACCGGCCTCGCGAATATGATAACCGCTGATGCTGATAGTGTTCCAGCGGGGAACATGCTTTGCCCCGAATTCCACCGTGTCGCTGATGAGCTTTACCGAAGGCTCCGGCGGGCACATAAAAGTCTTCTGGGCGATAAATTCCTTGAGCATGTCATTCTGAATCGTGCCGCCGATCTGGTTAAGAGACACTCCTTTGACTTGAGCCGCCGCGCAATACATCGCCCACAATACCGTCGCGGGCGGATTTATGGTCATGGAAGTGGTTACTTCATCCAGCGGTATGCCTTCCACCAGCGCCAGAAAATCCTCCAGCGTGTCTATCGCCACGCCGCATTTGCCGACCTCGCCCAGCGCTTTGGGCGAATCGCTGTCGTATCCCATGAGCGTGGGAAAATCAAAAGCGGTGGAAAGCCCTGTCTGGCCTTCGCGCAGCAGCATGTGCCAGCGGCGGTTGGTATCCTGGGCTGAGCCCATGCCGGAAAACATGCGAAACGTCCAGTACCGGCCACGGTAACCGGTTACCTGATTGCCGCGCAAATAAGGATATTCGCCGGGCACGCTGATATCTTTTTCAAAATCAGTTTCCTTGATATCCTCAGGCGTGTAGAGCCGTTTGATTTCCATGTCGGAAACCGTGGTAAATCTTTTCTTTTGATCGGAATTTTCTCGCAGCGCTTTTTTGAGCTCTTCTTCCCATTTTTTGTTGAGCCTCAAAGAAGCTTCCAGCATTTTTTTGGTGAAATACACAATAAGACCCCTAACCTTACCCGCTGAAATAATTAAGAATAACGGTTAAAATCAGAGTGAAATAAACTTAAATAATCGGTTTTTGTCAAGATATTATTAATCAGGTTTAAGCAGACACAAAATAAAAACGCCCCGGATTAACAAAATCCGGGGCGCCTGTTGTTCGGTTCCAAATCTTACAGGACTTTTACGTTTTCCGCTTCCGGACCTTTTTTGCCCTGTTTAATATCAAAGCTCACCGCCTGGCCTTCCTGCAGGGTTTTGAAGCCTTCAGCCTGAATCGCGCTGAAATGAACAAACACATCCGCGCCGCCTTCCTGCTCAATAAAGCCGAAACCCTTGCGTTCATTGAACCACTTCACTTTGCCTTCTGACACCGTACCCAATCCTCCTTTCTCAAATTCTCCAAGTCGAACCGACACAATGACAGAAGCAAAAACCGCCTGCAGATAAAAAACTGGGCGGTTTATCTTTGTGCATCAATATGTCTTAATTCAACTTTCTCTTCCGTAAAAAAATAACTCATTAATTAAACCGCATTACGAAAGCTTAGGTGTATGTACTGATAATGCCTACTAATGTCAAGGTATTTTTAAATATTTCTGGCAGACTTAATATTTTCCTGAAAACATGCTATAAAATACTTAGTGCAATACAATGTAGTAGGTTGTCCGCTTGGGAAAGCCTTTCCATTCGGGCACACAGCCTGCATTTCTATTCACTTTAAAAAATTATCTGAAGGAGTTTTGTTTATATGAAAGCCGAGATTCGTCCCGCCAAGTTTACCGGGGCATCACACTATGTCCTTGATAATGAACTGGCCAAAATCGTCAATATCTCGATTGCACTGGAAATGCCGCTCTTGCTGAAGGGCGAACCGGGCACGGGAAAAACAATGCTGGCGCACGCCATCGCGGAGAGCCTGCAAATGCCGCTGATCATTCTGAACGTCAAATCAAGCATGAAGCTGATCGACGCTTTATATCAGTACGATACCTTGACACGTCTTAATGACAGCCGTTTTCGCGATTCGGGCCGCGATGTGAGCAAAATAGAGGAATACATTAAGATGGGCAAAATCGGCCAGGCCTTTACCTCAGACAGGAGAGTTGTCCTGCTGATTGATGAAATTGACAAGGCGGACACGGACTTTCAGGACGACATGCTCGATATCCTCGATCAGATGCAGTTTGACATTATAGAAATCGACCGTGCGATAAAAGCCAAACATCGCCCGGTAATCGTCATAACTTCCAACGCCAAAAAAGATTTGTCCGATCCTTTTTTGGGCAGATGCAATTTCCATCATATCGCCTTTCCTGATCATGACATGATGCGCAAAATAATTAAAGTCCATTTTCCGGAATTGAAAAATGACCTGGCGGCTTCGTGCATGGATACCTTTTATCGCCTCAGAGAAATCCACGGCGTGGAAAAAAAGCCGGCCACCCGCGAGCTCATCAACTGGATACGCGCCCTCCAGGCCGACCCGGATTTCAACTGGAAAGGCCTCAAAGAAGGAGATGTGCCCTATCTGGGTGTTTTGTTTAAAAAAAGCTCGGATTTGCGGATAGCGGCAAGCCGCTAGAGCCAGGAATTATGTTTGTTAATTTCTTTTATCTGCTGCGCGATAGGGGCATACCAATTTCCCCCACCTCTTTTTACGCCTGCAAAAGGCGCTCGCCATGGGATTGGTGCGCTCGCTGGAGGATTTCTACATCGCCGCGCGCGCCCTGCTGGTAAAAAGCGAGCGCTACTTTGATGTTTATGACCAAGCGTTTTCCGTGGCGTTTCGCGGCGTGACGGAAGTGGACCCGACGCCGGAGGAACTGAGCGATCTGGCCAAAACGCTGCTTTCCGAGTGGCTCAAGGACCCCGGCGCGGTGGCGAACGCCTTGGGGCTTTCCGAAGAAGAAGTAAAAAAAATGACGCCGGAAGAACTGATGAAATACTTTCTGGATCGCCTCAAAGAGCAGACCGAGGCGCATCACGGCGGCAACTACTGGATCGGCACGCACGGCACATCGCCGGTGGGCCATTCGGGCACGCATCCGGGCGGCATGCGCGTGGGCGGGGAATCACGAAACAAATCGGCGGTAAAAGTTGCCATGGAGCGCCGTTATCGGGAATACTCACAGGATGGGCCCATCACCGCCTCGCAGATCGGCGAGGCGCTCAAAAGGCTCAAGAACCTGACCCCTACCGGGCCGCAGGATGTAGTCAATATAGACAAAACAATTTATCAGACCATGCGCAATGCGGGGGAAATTGAAATCGTCTTTGACCGGCGTCTTGCCGACCGGCTGAAAATCAAGCTGATGATCGACAACGGCGGCTGGTCGATGGATCCATACGTTGAACTTGTTCAGGTGCTTTTCCACTACGCCCAGTTCCAGTTTAAGGAGCTGGAAATTTATTATTTCCACAACACTATTTACAAACAAGTCTGGCTTGATCCCCAACGCTATAAAAAACCGGTGCCCATCGCGGATTTTACGCGCTTTGACCCGGAAACGCGTTTGATTATCGTCGGCGATGCCTCCATGGCCCCCTATGAATTAATGAATCAAAACGGCGCTATTTACTATATGAATCAAAGATACGTGCAACCCAGCATTGAATATCTGCAAATACTGGGCAAGACTTTCCGCCACAGCGTCTGGCTGAATCCCGTACCGCAGGCGGACTGGGATTACACCTGGACAATAAAAAGCATTGCCAAGGTTTTCCCGATGTTTGAACTGTCACTGGACGGATTGGAAAAAGCAGTACGTCACTTAATCGCGAGAAACTGATAAGAAAGGAAAATTTTATGTTGAAGAAATATTTTGCTGCAGTAGCCGTCGGCGTTCTTATATCATTAATTAACAATGCCGCTCTAGCGCAAAAAAACGCCGCAGGCCGGAGATATTTTGCCGGAAATGGAGCTGATGAAGCCTTCGGATAAGGCGCATCTTAGATACCTGGGCTTATCCGGAAGCGGAACTTTCAAAAAATACATCAGATTAAAGCTGATGCCGTTATCATCCAGATATTCAGCATGTATTGCCCTTATTGCCAGGCGGACGCGCCGAACGTGAATCGCCTTTATGGAATGCTTATCGACAATCCCCAGCTTAAGGATAAAATTAAAATCACCGGCATCGGCGCCGGCAACACGCAATTTGAAGTAAACACCTTCCGGAAAAAATACAAAGTCGAATTTCCTTTGATTCCGGATGCCGATTTCAAAGTTCATAAAATCATCGGGAAAGTAAGAACGCCTTTTTTCATTGTCGTAAAACTCGACGGCTCCAAGAAACCAAAAGTAATATATTCCAAACTGGGCGCGCATGAAGATATCGAAGCGCTTTTGAAACAAGTAATCAAAATTGCCGATATAAAATAGGAGGCGGATATGAAAAGGCAAATTTTATTGACCTTAATCGCGGTTTTGTTTTTTGCCACAAGCGCGCTGGCATTATCCGATGCTTACAAAAACAATATCTATAAGACCGGCCGGTTAAAACCGGTGAATAGCATTCTGAAGGTAAAAATTGGCGAAAAGGCGCCGGATTTTACTTTGCCGGCGATAAGCGGCAAGAAAATAACGCTGAAGAAATATCGGGGCAAAAAAAATGTGGTGCTCTCCTTTGTGCCGGCGGCCTGGACTCCCGTTTGCTCAGATCAATGGCCGGGATACAACATCGTTAAGGATATTTTTGAAGAGCATGACGCTACTTTGCTGGGCATCTCGGTTGATAATATTCCGACATTGCATTCATGGACAAAGCAGATGGGAAAGCTATGGTTCGAGGTGCTGTCCGATTTCTGGCCGCACGGCGCCGTGGCGGATAAATTCGGCGTGCTGCGCTCCGACGGAACGGCGGAAAGAGCCATCATCATTATCAATAAAAAAGGCGTCATCCGTTATCTCGATGTGCATGATATCAATGAAAGGCTTCCGCTGGAGAGCATTGTGCGCGAGTTGGAAAAGCTTAAATAAACGGTAGTTTAAATAAAATGATCCTGAGAAACAAAAAGCAGGAATTTTTTCTTGACAGGTCATATTTATTAATGTACTTGTGACTAATAGTCAGAAAAATAGCGGTGGAATGATTGCCACTTCATGCCAGAAGGAGAATCTGCTTTGTCACCTCAGGAAAACAGAAAAAAAGAGAAGGAAAGTAAGCGAAATAATATCTTAAAAGCGGCGCGTAAGCTGTTTTTCGACAAAGGTTTCAAAGCGGTTACCGTAGACAGCATCGCGGCAAAAGCGGGCGTCAGCAAAGGCTCTATCTATCTTTATTTTGACAGCAAGGAAGAAATCTACGCTCAGGTTCTGATCGCGGACAATATCGAACATCACAAGGATATGCTTTGTTTTTCCACCAAGGAAGCGCCGGCCGCTGAGCTTCTGCTGGAATACGCCGAGCGATACATCAATAATTTTCTCGATGACAAGGAACTCTTCCGAATATTAATGACCTTCATGCTCCAGACCGAGCAAATGAACCTGACGCCGCAACAGAATGCCGAACTCATCCGGACCACCAACGACAATATTAAATTTGTTTCCGGCATCCTGCAGAAGGGCATTGACGCCGGTGAATTTCTGCCCACAATTGACATCCGTCAGACACAAAACGCCATCTGGGGAATGCTCAACGGAATTATCTCCCTCTTTCTTTTTCTGGGAAACCCGGCCAGGCGCGCGGAAAAGATTCACGGCTTGGTTAAAGATAGCTTGGGTATATTTATTAAAGGATTGAAAAAATAAGCATTCTTTAATTCTTCATTTTCCTGTCCGGCGAAACAGTTTTTGGAAATCCTGTTCGGCCGCTCGTAAAAGCTTTCCTATGCTTTTTTCCAGCTTTTCAAAACGATCAATAATGGCCCGTGCCTGTTCGGTAAGCGCCATGGTTTTTT
>JBBIHZ010000029.1:7295-12235 GCA_037446735.1 Deltaproteobacteria bacterium | reverse complement strand
CACCTTTCCACCTCCTGTAACTCATTATGATACGCGGAAAAAACTTCCTGAATCTGCATGATTACTCTCTTTTTTTGTCCTTGCCTTGTCATAGCGAATCCGCCGTAGGCGGGAGAAGCAATCTCTCAGATCGCCACGGCTGCTTGCACCGCATCGCGATGACAATTGCAACATCAGGCCGCAGGCGATGACACTTTTGTCCTTGTGCCGGGCAAGTTGGTCGCTTTGATTCCTCAAAACGACAATTTTAAAAAACTATAGTGTAAGGCGCGCTTAATTGTCAAACTCACTTTTGCCTAGATGATTTCGCCAAATAAGTCATAATCATCGGCGGCTGTTATTCTGCATTTTACGATATTTCCCGGTTTGGCTTTAGTGGCTTTAATGTAGGTAATTCCATCGATTTCCGGCGCCTGACGGCGGCAGCGGCCTGTAAAATCATAATCTGGCCTGTCGCTTTTTTCTTCAATCAAAACTTCCTGTATAGAGCCGATGAGTCCCTGATTGATGGCGTGAGAAATGACCGCCTGTTCGCTCATGATTAAATCGCGCCGTCGTTGCTTTTCTTTTTCCGGTATCTGCGCTTTTAATCCAGCCGCCGCCGTTCCTTCTTCTTGTGAATAGGTAAAAACGCCGAGATGGTCAAATTTTGTTTCGCGCACAAAATCCAGCAATTTTTTAAAACGTTTTTGTGTTTCTCCGGGGAAGCCGACAATCAAAGAAGTTCTGAGAGCCAGATCAGGAATAATCTGCCTGGCCCGGCTGATTATTTCTTTGATTTCCTCGCCGCTGATCCGGCGGTTCATCGACTTGAGAATATGGTCATCAATATGCTGAATCGGCAAGTCGATATAGGAACAGATTTTATTTTCCGTGGCGATTGCTTCCATTACATCTTTGCTGATATGCGCCGGATGAGCATAAAGCAGGCGAATCCATCTGATTCTTCTAATTCGCGCCATCTCTTTTAAAAGCTGTGCTAATCGCGGATGGTTTTTTAAATCTTTCCCGTAAGCGGTGGTGTCCTGCCCCGTGATGATTATTTCCTTGACGCCGCGCGCCGCCAGATTCTCCGCTTCCCGCAAAATGTCCTTCGGCGTGCGGCTGCGCGCGCTACCGCGGATAGAGGGAATCGTGCAGTAGGTACAGCAGTTTGAGCAGCCATCAGATATTTTCAGATAAACGCTGGCCGCTTTTGCCGGGATTATTCGCGGATGATGACAGTTCATCAGAAAGCGCGGTTTGCTGATGATGCCTTTGCGGCGGAAATCAATTTTGTTGAGATTTTTGATGTGTTGTACGATATTGCCTACTTCGCCCGTGCCGATAAACAAATCAACTTCGGGAATTTCGGCGAGAAGTTCTTTGCCGTAGCGCTGCGCCAGGCAGCCGGCGACGATGATTTTAAAAGCATGACCGCTCTGTTTCTTCTTCTGCGCCAGCGTCAGAATTTCTTCCAGTGATTCTTCCTTGGCGGCATCGATAAAACCACAGGTGTTGATAATAACAATGTCAGCGTTATCGGCGGTTTGCGTTAATTGCCGGCCGGATTTATTCAGCAGCCCGGCCATGACTTCGGAATCGATAAGATTCTTCGGGCAGCCTAGGCTGATAAAATGAACTTTTTGCGGGTTTTCTTTTTTCAACGGGAAAGATTCCGGACGAGAACTTTACGGGGCTTGGCGCCGTCGGAGGGGCCGACGATGCCTTCGCGCTCCATCTGCTCGATAATGCGCGCCGCGCGGTTATAGCCGATTTTCATATAGCGCTGCACAAGGGAAATGGACGCCTGTCCCAGCTCGCTCACTAAGGCCACCGCCTCGTCATATTTTTCGTCATCGTCGTCATCTTCGTGCTGGGCCTGCGCGGCGGCAATCTGAAATTTTTCAATAGACGCGTCATAGGAAGGCTGCGCCTGCATTTTGATGAAATCGACGATGCGCGTGATTTCCTTATCCGAAACATAGGCGCCGTGGATGCGCGAGAGTTTGGATGTTCCCGGCGGAATGAAAAGCATATCGCCCGCGCCGAGGAGCTGCTCCGCGCCCTGCTGGTCGATGATCGTGCGCGAATCTATCTTGGAGGAAACCTGAAAGGATATGCGCGTGGGGAAATTCGCCTTAATCAGGCCGGTGATGACATCCACCGACGGGCGCTGCGTGGCGATAATCAGATGAATGCCCGCCGCGCGTGCCATCTGCGCGAGCCTGGTCAGAGATTCTTCCACGTCACGCGGGGCGACCATCATCAGATCGGCAAGCTCGTCTATAATGACGACGATATAAGGAAGCCTGACATGTTCAATCTGCCGTTCGTTTTCCGCAGCGTCAGCGGCTGTGGCCTGATGCCACGCCTCTGATTGCTCTTCTTTGGCTTCGCGGAAAGCCTTGCTCTTTGTTCCCTTGGCGATAAGCGCGTTGTAAAAATCAATGCTTTTCGCGCCCACGTCGCTGATCACGCGGTAACGCCTCTCGACTTCTTCCACCGTCCAGCGCAGCACCTGCGACGCTTTTTTCGGGTCGACAACAACAGGATGAATGAGATGCGGAATGCCGCCGTATGAGGAAAGTTCCAGCCTTTTGGGATCAATCATCAGGAATTTGACGTCGTCCGGCCGGGCTTTGAACAAAATGCTGCAGATCATTGCGTTGAGTGCGACGCTTTTGCCCGAGCCGGTGGTGCCGGCAATCAAAAGATGCGGCATTCTGGTCAAATCGGCAATCACCGGAGCTCCCACAAAATTAACGCCCAGGGCGATGGGAAGCCTGGAGGGCGAGTCCAGAAAATCCTCATTATCCAGCACTTCCTTGAGATAAACATGCTCGCGCTTAAGATTGGGAATTTCGATGCCGATGACCGATTTTCCGGGAATCGGCGCGATAATGCGGATGCTCGGCGCCATGAGCGCCAGCGCCAAATCGTCAGCCAGATTCGTGATGCGGTTTATCTTAACGCCAGGAGCGGGTTCCACTTCATACATGGTGATGACCGGGCCGGGAATCACTTCCGTGACCTTTGCGGACACGCCGAAATCAGCGAGCTTTTTTTCCAGAATGCGCGAATTGGTAATAAGGCTGTCCCGTTTCACGCGCGTATCCTTGTGCGGCGATTCCTCCAGCAATGTCAGCGGCGGCAGCTCATATTTGCTGTCGCTCAGAGTTCTGGTGAATTCGAAATGCGTCTGCTCAATTTTTTTCGGCTTGGTTTTTTTCACCGGCAACGGTTTTTCTTCAATTGCCGGCTGTATCTTTATCTCTTTCCTGAATTTGCGCAGAATAAAGCCGAAGGCATCCATAACCTTCTCTTTAATTAGGGAGAAGATATTCAGCGATGAATGGAAGAAGCGCTCGGTCAGCGAAACCAGAGAAAATTCCACGATGGAAATAAGCGTAATAATAAATAAAACGATCAGAATTATATAAGAGCCCGCCTTGTTGAAAAAATAAAGAAGGACTTTCACAATGGTCGAGCCGATGAGGCCGCCCGCCTGCAGTTGCTCGCCGCGGATGGTGACGCCGCTGTTAAACATCAGCGAAAGCAGTCCGGATACCGTCAGAACGAAAACAACGAAAGCCAGAACTTTCCCCTTTTTCATCTCGAAAGCGGGCCTTAAAAAATACTTGAGCGCAAACAGGAAAAGAAGCAACGGTAGCAGAAAAGAGCTGAATCCCAGCAGGCGGATCAGGGAATCGGCTGTATAGGAGCCGATGTAGCCCATATAGTTTTGCGTGGGTGTATCATCGGGCACAAAACGAGTGAAGGAAGGGTCCTGCGGATGATAGGAAACAAGGCAAAGCAGAAAAATAATGGCCAGCGCCAGAAGAATAAGGCTTTTGATTTCCTGATTCCGTTTGTTGATTTTTGATTCTTCTTTCATTTTATCCGCGACCGGCAACATTTATTTCAGCGGCGGCAATTATTTCAGAAAAAAGTAGATTTGACAAGTAGGGTAACCAGCGCAAATGCCCAGCAGTAATAGGCAAAATACTTGAGCCGCGCCTGGCGGATAATCAGGAAAAAAAGTTTAAGTGAGGCAAGTCCCGCCAAAGCGGCGCACAAGAAGCCGGCAAGGTAGGCAAATATTTCCTCGGAGGGCACTTGCTTAATATAAGGAAACTCTAATATAAGAGCGCCGCAAATCGCCGGCAGCGAAAGCAAAAAAGAAAAACGCGCCGCCGCGGTTCTGTTTAAACCGCGGAAAATTCCCATGGTTATCGTGGCGCCGGAGCGCGAGATTCCCGGCAGCAACGCCACGCTCTGGGCAAGCCCGATCAGAATGCCGTCGGCAATATTCATTTCTTTTTCCTCGCGTGCGGTCTTTTTGATTTTATCGGAAAAGAAGAGCAAAAAGCCGGTGACAATTAAAAAAAGCGCCGCGGCGATGGCGGATTCAAAGACAACATGGATTTTTTCCTGAAATAGAAACCCGAAAAACGCGGCGGGGATCGTGCCGATGATAATCAGCAGCAAAAGTCTGCGCGATACGGAAAAATCATTATTTTTTATATTTTGCGGCAGGATTGATTTGGCGATATTTAAAACTTCCCGATAAAAGTACACCACGACGGCAAGCAGAGTGCCCAGATGCACCGCCACATCAAAGGCCACGCCCGGTTGCTTGAAATCGGGAAAAAAGCTTTGCAGAATAACAAGATGCGCGGAGCTGCTCACCGGAAAAAGTTCGGTCAGTCCCTGAACTATTCCCAAAAGCGCGGCGGTAGAGGTGTTCAAGAGTTTTCCTTTTCGATGTCCCTGATACTGGCGGTGCCGGCCTCGCGCCACTCGTCGTAATTTTTGATGATGATGTTTTTGACCTTATCGATAAGTTCCCGTCTGTTTTCTTCGGTGTAACTTTTTGTCTCCACCGGCTTATCGATGATCAGCCTGATTTTTTCGGGGCGTATGCGCAGAGACCTTTTGGGCATAATCTGGCCGCTGCC
>JBBIHZ010000029.1:0-7285 GCA_037446735.1 Deltaproteobacteria bacterium | reverse complement strand
AATCGGCACGCCGGATTCGATGGCCACAAAAAAAGAGCCCTGTTTAAATGCCTTGATTTCACCGTCGCGGCTTCTGGTGCCTTCCGGAAAGGTCATCAATGATTTGCCGTTGCGAACGCGCAGGGCCGCTTCATCGAGACTCTGCAAAGCCATTTCGCGGTTCTGGCGGTCAATGGAAATATAACCGGCGCTTTTCATCGCCGCGCCGAAAATGGGAATGTTAAACAGGTCTTTTTTGGCCAGCCAGCGAAATTGTCCCGGCAGATGGGCAAGCGCAATCAATATGTCAAAATCGCTCTGATGATTGGCCATCAGAACATGGGGATTTTTGTAAGGGAAGTTTTCCTTGCCGATAACTTCTACCTTGGTATCGCAGATAAGCAGCAAAAGCTTGCCCCAGAGCCGCGCTATTTTATGCACTCTGTCGTCGGAATTGGGGAAAAAGGAAAAAATCACCGCCCAAAAAGACATAAACGCCGTGATGGCGACCCCCAGGGTGACTAACAGCGCCGAACGAATCATAAAATCCTTCCTTTTTTGAATGGTGAGTATTTAATTGATTATACCTTTTAAGTCAATACCTTATCTGCTGATCGGTATTTAAGCAGGCGCGCGCCGATGTAAAATGAAGCGGCAAGATGCCAGGACAAAAAGTTTTTATTTTTTTGA
The DNA here is from genome assembly GCA_037446735.1 of Deltaproteobacteria bacterium. Classification (GTDB taxonomy): domain Bacteria; phylum Desulfobacterota; class Syntrophia; order Syntrophales; family Smithellaceae; genus UBA4810. The sequence goes on along the minus strand of JBBIHZ010000029.1, from coordinate 6,616 downwards.
GAAAATCAATAATCTCGTTAATATCCGGCAGTTCTTTCAGCGGATAAATTTTGACGAAAGCGACGGTTCTTTTTTCGCTGATGATAATATTGGCGCGTTCTGAAAAGCCGAACCGCTCGATAAATATACCCAGTTGAGAGGCGATTGCCCCATGCGGCCAGAAATCCGCCAGTAAATCTGTTTTGGCCACGCCGATGCTTTCCGCCCACACTTTTTTACAGGGCACGGCATCCACGGAGACGCCCAGTGCCAGCGTGTTTAGGTTCTGGAAAGTTTCGAAATTTGTCTCCAGCGATTGCATCTGCCGTGTGCAGATGTCCGTCCAGGCCAGCGGATGAAAGGAAAGCAGGAGTTTTTTACCCGCAAATTTCGCCGTATTAATTTCAATTTCTTTTTGATTTTTCAAAGAAAAATCTGCGAACTTGTCTCCAATGTTTATTCTTGTCATAGGTATTCTCCTTGTTTTTATCGTTTAGCAATTATGTATTCAGTCAGAAATTTTGCTGTAGTCTGTATAACCGTGGGGGCCGGTTGTGTAAAAGGTTTTTTCATCCCAGAGTTGCCATTCGGCGTTTTTAGCGATGCGCTCGACTAGGTCGGGATTGGAAATATATGGTTTGCCAAAAGCCACGGCATCGGCATAACCTTCGACAATAACCCGGTGGCCGGTTTCACTGCGAAAGCCGGAATTGATTATCAAGGTTCCATTGTAGATAGTGCTGAAATGCTTGGCGACGTCCTTGACCGCGTAGGGGATATTATCCACAGGAACATAAGGTTCCGCCAGATGCAGGTAAGCCAGATTGGAATAGCCGTTCAGGCGTTTAACTATATATTCAAATGTGGGAATGGTGTCCCTGTCGATAGTGATGCCGAAAAAACTGTGGAAGCAGGGATTGAGACGCACGCTCAAACGGTCGTAGCCGATGTTCGAACCTATGGCGGACAGTGTTTCAAAAAGGAAACGCGATTTGTTTTCATGAGAGCCGCCGTATTCGTCCGTGCGGGTGTTGGAGCAGTTGCTGAAAAACTGATGAAATAGATAGCCGTTGGCGGCGTGAATTTCGACGCCGTCAAAGCCAGCTTTAATCGCGTTTTCCGCGGCCTTGCTGAAATCAAACGTGATTTCATGAATTTCGGCGGTGCTTAAAGCGCGCGGGGTTATAGTTTCCTTGAATCCTTCCATGGTAAAGGCGTAATCATGGGGATTAATCGCCGAAGGCGCGACCGGTGGTTTGCCGCCCTGAAAATCAGGATGTGACATGCGCCCGACATGCCACAACTGGCAAAAAATCCTCCCATTATTTTTGTGCACCGCGTCGGTCACCCGCTTCCAGCCGTCAATTTGCGCCTGCGTGTAAACGCCCGGCACGTTAATGGTGCCGACGGCCTGCAGGGAAACTGTGGTTCCTTCCGAGATGATAAGACCAGCGGACGCGCGCTGAGCGTAATATTCAGCCATGAGGCTGTTTGCCGCATTATTGGGGTTGTCGGCGCGACAACGCGTCAGGGGGGCCATGAAAGTCCTGTTCGGTAATTCATGCCGCCCCAGCTTGATGGGCTTTAAAAGCGCGTTAGCTTTCATTTTGCTTAGTATAAAAGGGATATCTTTAGCGTGTCAAGATTATAAAGTTCGCGCGCTTTGGCGCGCCTTTGCAAAAATGACTGATAATTCGATGGTTTATTCTATGGACATAAGCGACTGCCAGCGCTCCCATTCGGTGGCGTGTGGTAAATTCATTTTTTTTAAAAGTTTCACGATGGGTTTCTCGTTAAAACGGAAATAGGGATTTATTTTTTTTTCATCAGCGATGGTCGAATAGACGCAGTCGGGATTATACAGATTCCAGAATTTATCGATTTCGACATTATCCGGCTCCAGGTGATGAGCGAAAGCCAGCGAATCGCGCACATAATCGTGCCCGGCAAAAATTATGGTTTCATCCGGCAGGACCATCAGCCGCTTGATGGAAAGATAAAAACTTTTCAGGTTACCGGAAAAGCAATTGCCGATAGTGCCGTTGAATAAAGTGTCGCCGGAGATCAGCGCGTGACCGGTATAAAAGCAGATCGAGTCATCCGTGTGTCCCGGTGTGCGGTAGATGGTCATTGTTTCACCTTCAAGGTCAATCTTTTTGTTATCATGGAAATCGGCGCAGGTTAAAATTTTTGCACCGGTAGCTTTGGCAAGATGCGCGTTGCCGGCAGTATGATCAAAGTGCTGGTGCGTGTTGGTGATCAGGGCAAGAGTAAGATTATTTTGCCCTAAAAAAGAGATGATTTCCTGCCAGGCGACGCCATCAATGACGATGGCCTGGTCTTCTCCAAAAACAAGATAAGCAAGATTATCACCACAGCGGAACTGTTCAATGTTTAAAATCATAGACCCTCGCCCGTTATTTTTCCGAATAATTCATTATGATAAAAATATTTTTTATATCTTTATATTCATTTTTAAAAGCCCGACTCTTTTTAAGGCAGTTGGGAAAAATTTGTTTTTTCATAATGTTTTTTATTAATTTAGCTGCAATATTTTACTTATGGGAGTCGTAAATTTAGAAGGAAAAGAAGGCGTTGTCAACAAAAAACGGGCATAATCCAACAAGAAAAAGGTTTGACAAATTAAAGCCTTAGTAATAGGATGTCGCCGCTTTTAGGCAGAAGGCGCGGCAGGCGCTTTTTTTAATTTTTGAGGGTAATTATTCCGGGAGTAATTGAGACGTGCATAGAATTTTGCCGAAAAAAAGAGCGCGGGAAATCATCTCCGGTTTTTCCGCAACAGGCGTGTTGGTGGTTGGCGATGTCATGATTGACCATTTTATTTGGGGAAAAGTTTCCCGGATTTCTCCCGAGGCTCCCGTTCCCGTGGTCGATGTGCAGAAAGACAGCATCATGCTGGGCGGCTGCGCCAATGTGCTCAATAGCATCTATGCCATGGGAGGGAAAGTTTTTGTCGCGGGTATTATCGGCGCGGATGATATCGGGAAAATTCTTCTCAGGGAACTGCGTCAGAAAAAGATAGAAACGCAGGGAATTATCGTTGATAATAAACGGCCAACCACGCTTAAGACGAGAATTGTCGCGCACGGCCAGCAGGTAGTACGCTTTGACAAAGAAAATAAGCAATCCATCCTGCTTAAAGAAACCGAAAAAATTCTTGAATATGTCAAAGCGGTACGCAAGAAAATCGGAGCCATTGTTATTTCCGATTACAATAAAGGCGTAGTTTCCAGGGCGCTGGTAGACGGGATAAGAGAAATTGTTAAAAACTCGGGAGTTTTAATTTGCGTTGATCCGAAAAACATTGATTTTTCAATTTACGAGGGGGCACACATAATTACGCCTAATCACCATGAGGCGCAGCGAGCCGCCGGGATGGAAATATCGAACAGCGACGACCTGGAGCAGTTGAGCGAAAAAATATTAAAGGCGCATGACTTTCAGGCCATGCTGATCACGAGGGGTGAAGAGGGCATGAGCCTCTTTGAAAATGGCCATAAAATCGTGCATACATATTTCCCAACACAGGCCAAGGAGGTATACGATGTCACCGGCGCGGGCGACACGGTCATCGGCGTGCTGGCGCTTTCCCTTGCCGCGCAAGCCGGGCTGAAGGAAGCAACATGTCTGGCTAATTTGGCCGCGGGTATCGTGGTGGGGAAAATCGGCACATCCACCGTCTCGCGCGAAGAATTAATTAAGGTGCTATGAGCAAACCAGCACCGGCTCCGCCGGTTAAGTTAATATTTAGCATTCTGGCGGGGAAAGCAGATATTTTAAACGAGACGATAGCGGTTTTGTCCGATAAATATGGGCCGCCGGATTATGTAAGCGCCATAGCGCCTTTTAATTACACGGACTATTACCGGCAGGAGATGGGAGAGAGCATTCTGCGGCGCTTTCTGGCCATGGAAAGATTAATTGATGCGGAAAAACTTTCGGACATTAAGCTGGCGACAAATAAAATTGAGGATAAATTCAGCAGAAGTCTTAAGCGGCAGGTGAACATTGACCCAGGTTATCTTTCCGCGGCGCATTTGATTTTGGCCACCGGAAAGGGCTACGCCCACCGGCCTTATCTACGCGACGGTATTTACGCTGATCTGACATTGATTTTTCAGGAAGGGAAATATTCCGCGCTGCCCTGGACATATCCTGATTACGCCGGGGAAAAACTCAAAATGATGTTCGCCGGAATCAGGGCAAAATATTTGCTGCAGTTAAAGAAGAACGGCTCTTTATCGTAAAGACAGAGGATGAAAAATGATCAAAAGCATGACCGGCTATGGCAGATCAGAGGCAGCGTGGCAAGGTAAAAAAATTATCGTGGAGATGAAATCGGTAAATCACCGCTTTTTGGAGTTGTCTTTGCGTTTGCCCGCTGTCTTATTTCCGATGGAAACGGATTTGAAAAAGATAATAACGGAAAAATGCAAACGCGGCCGCGTTGAAGTCAGTATCAGAATGGAAGAGGAAAACAGCAACTCTGCCAAAGTGAACCTGAATATCGAAGCCGCCCGAGGTTATTTTGAAATTCTTTCCAGAATAAAAGAAGAATTTAAATTACCTGATGAAGTGGCGCTCAGAACACTGGTATCTTTTCGGGATATTTTTACCACCACGGCTGAAGTCCAGCTAAGTGATGAACTTGTCAATGTGGTAAATAGCGGTCTAGCGGAAGCTTTGGGCGTTATGGTACAAATGAGGCAGGACGAGGGCGCGGCCATGTATCAGGACATGCAAGGCAGGATTTCCGCAATCAGGGAAATTATCAGTGAAATTAAAGCGCGTGCGCCACAGGTTGTTTTTGAATACCAAAAACGGTTGGCGCAGGAAGTGGCAATTATGGCGGAGAGATCCGATATAACGGAAGAAATAGTGCGTCTGCAGAGTCATATCAAACAGTTTGAGGAACTTTTGCATAGCGACGAAGCGGAAGGGAAAAAGATAGATTTTCTGCTGCAGGAAATGAACAGAGAAATCAACACCAGCGGTTCGAAAAGCAATGACCTGGAAATAGCGCGCCGGGTGATTGAGGCAAAAAGCGAAATGAGCAAATTGCGCGAGCAGGCGCAAAATATAGAGTGATTTCATGAAACAGGGATTATTTCTGGTCGTTTCGGCGCCGTCCGGTGCGGGCAAAAGCAGCATATGTCAAAAATTGCTTCGTCTTTTCCCTACGTTGGATTTTTCTGTTTCTTACACTTCCCGCTTGCCGCGGCCGGGGGAAATCAGCGGCAGGGATTATCATTTTGTGTCTCGCGAAAATTTTCAAAAACGCGTCCGACGCGGGGAATTAGTCGAATGGGTGGAAAATTTTGGGCACTTGTATGGGACATCGCGCAGGATAATGGAAAAATATCAGAAGCGAGGCAGGGATCTGCTGCTTGATGTTGAACCGCGCGGCGCAAAAAAAATAAAAAAAATATTTAAAGAGGCGGTTTTTGTTTTTGTGTTGCCTCCCACGCGCGCGGATCTGATGAAGCGCCTGAAAAAAAGAGGTCATGAAAACAAAGATGCTATCAGGGCTCGCCTGGCACAGGCGGAAAGTGAATTGAAAGAATTTTTATGGTATGATTATATAATATTCAACAAAGATTTGGATGAAGCGGTGAACCAGTTATGCTCTATTTACATCGCGGAAAAATGTAGGAAAGAACATTTGGCGACAGAAATTAAAAAATTCATGAAGAAATAATTATCGGGAGGAATTTTAAATGGCAAGAATTACCGTGGAAGATTCATTAAAGGTGGCTAAAACGAGATTTGGTCTGGTGTCGCTGGCATCCAAGCGTGCGCGCCAGCTTTTAAAAGGAGCCGAGCCTTTACTGGATAGCAAAAACAGAGAAGTTGTTCTTGCGTTGCGTGAAATTGCGGCAGGCAAAGTTATCTACGCGCATCCGGAGTATTTGAATGGGGCGCAGGAAGATTTTCGTCCGATTCCGGACAGAACTGAGTTCATCGGCGATGATGACTATCTCGAATAATAAGGCAAGCGACAGGCTGATTTTTGCGCTTGATGTAGAAGGATATGAACAGGCTCTGCCCTGGATAGAGCTTCTGTCCGGTCATGTGGGCATGTTCAAAGTTGGGAAAGAACTTTTTACTTCTGCAGGTCCGAAAATAATTAAGGCGCTCAAAGACAGAGAACAAAAGGTATTTTTAGATCTCAAATTTCATGACATTCCCAATACGGTGGCGAAAGCCGCGCAGGCTGCCGTAAAGCTTGGCGTAGACATGTTTAACATTCATGCCTCCGGCGGCAGCAAAATGATCAGGGAAACGGTTTTGGCCGCGCATAACTGCGCTGATCGAGCGGGACAAAAGAAACCGGACATTCTGGCGGTAACGGTTTTGACCAGCCTTGATGACCATGATTTGACAGAAATTGGTTTTGGGAAGAATGCGGCTGATCTTGTTTGCGATCTTGCCCGGTTTGCCCTGGAAGCCGGAGTAAGCGGCGTTGTTGCTTCGCCGCGAGATATTAAGATGTTAAGAAAGAAGCTGGGCGATAACTTCCTTATTGTAACGCCCGGCATCCGCGTCTCAGAGACTCAAGGAAAAGCGGATGATCAGAAAAGAACGCTTATCGCTTATGAAGCGGTAAAAGCCGGCG
>JBBIHZ010000028.1:0-12294 GCA_037446735.1 Deltaproteobacteria bacterium | reverse complement strand
AAATTAAGAAAGAGGAGGGCATCAAACGGGGAAGAAAGTCAAGAAGCATTCATCGGAGTTCAAGTTCAAAGTTGTTTTGGAGAGTTATATCAAGGACAGCGTAGCGGCAGTATCGCGTCAGTACGGGGTCAATGCCAATCAGTTATCCCTGTGGAGGAAGCAGCAATTTATCAGGCAGGGACATCAGGCTTTTGAAGGTGATGCCGGAAAGGGTGATGCGAAGTTCCGCAAGAAGTTAGAGCAGTTGGAGAATCTGATTGGCAAGAAGGAAGTGGAGATTTCTATTTTGAAGAATTATTTGGATTTTTACGCGCCCCTCGATGGCAAATAACCGAATATGGCCGGGCGGTTGTTGAAAGCGGGCGGGCGTGAATCAGATATGCCGTCTTTTGGGCATTAGTAAGAAAACATATTATTACAGTATTGATCCGGCACAGGCGCTGGAACAGCATTACGGCCGTTTGAAGTCGATGTTGGAGCGGATTATCCGGAAGAATCCGTCATACGGTTATCGCCGGCTCAAGAAAGCCCTTTTTGAGGTATATGGAGAAGTCGTCAACCATAAGGTTCTTTTGAAGTTGCTCTTGGCCTGGGGGCTTCAATTTAAGCGGCGGATACGCAAGCCCCGTTTGGGCTGGATGGCACGGGTGCTGGATTTTCTGCAAATAAGGGCAAATCTGGTCTGGCGTCTGATGAAGCAGAAAATGATTACCCGCTGCCTTCAGGTGATCGTATCAGACTTTACGGAACTTTATTAGCAGGGCAAAAAAGCCTATTTATGTGTCCATATGGATATATATGGGAAGATGATCTACGGGTGGCATTTATTAACAGCGCCAAACAGCGAGCTGGTTGTGTTCTCCTGGAAAAGGGCGGTGGCCACGGTCGAGAGAATGACCGGCTCTTCCCTGTCGGAGATTATTGCCCATCAGGACCGCGGAAGTGTTTATACCGGCGCTGAATATATCTTGGCCGTTTTGAAAGAAAAATGCCGCTTAAGTTATTCCCGGCGCGGCGAGCCGGGAGACAATGCGGTCAATGAATCTTTCTTCTCGCGTCTTAAGGAAGAATGGCGGGATGTTTTCATGGAGGCACAAAGTTTTGATGAACTGCAAAATATGGTGAGAAAAGCGATTGACTATTACAATAACGAGCGTTATCACTCCATCATTGGATGGAGCACGCCGCTTACGTTTACTGAAAAACAGCTCGGTCATCTCACTGTGCACTGATTAAGAAACGGTTTACTAAATGGGGTGCAGAACCATCCCCCTTACTTTCATAAAGGAAAAACGCTTTACTTAAATCAATTATCCAATGAATATCATAAATTACTAGCAAATAAATTGCGGTTAATGAATAATGATGCAAGGGTCTTAACGTGTGATGATTGCAAGGAAATTCGTGGTTACTATCAGGGCTGGGCAAATATTAAGCCGTTTTCATTACGATATTCAGCATCCGACCGTCGAGATGGAAAGGAAATACTAATTACACCGAAAAGTATGCGTTTGCCCAATGCCCAATCATCATCTATACATTGGTAATTTTCTACGCCTACCAAATTGCTGCGGCAGCGCTTAGCTTCGACTTGAGTTTGCTTTCCGCTCAAACTTTTCGTTGGAAAGGATAGCTAATGGCCGAAAAAAAGATATGGGAAACATTTTTTGACGCGCACGCGCCTATTTACGATGAAAACGTCTTCACCAAGAGCACCTTAAAAGAAGTCGATTTTCTGACTGAAGAACTGGCGCTCAAACCCGGAGCCGCGATTCTGGATGTCGGCTGCGGCACGGGAAGGCATGCCGTGGAACTGGCCAAGCGCGGCTATAAAGTTACCGGCATTGATTTATCCGCCGCCATGCTCGAAGAAGCGCGTAAAAAAGCGAAAGTCGCAGGCGTCAAGGCAAGTTTTATCCGCGCCGACGCGACTGATTTCACTTTGCCCGCCAAATTCGACGCGGCAATTTGCCTTTGTGAAGGTTCTTTCGGCCTTTTGGGCCATTGGGACGACCCGATTAATCAGCCGCTGGCCATTTTGTCGAATATTTCCAAAAGTCTCAAAAAAAAAGCGAAAGCCATTTTAACCGTGCTCAACGCCACTTTCATGATCCGCAGGTTTACCAATCAAGACGTGGCCGAAGGCCGCTTCAATCCACTGACGATGGAGGAATCCTCGGAATTACCGCCACGTGAAGGAATGCCTCCCATAAAAATGCGCGAACGCGCCTTTGTCCCCACGGAACTTATCTTGCTTTGCCGCCTGGCGGGACTTGACGTGCTCAACATCTGGGGCGGTACCGCGGGAAACTGGGGTCGAAGAAACATCGACCTGGACGAAATAGAGCTGATGCTTGTAGCGCAAAAAGTTGCCGAACCGAAGCGTTAAAGATGTTCTGGTAGTAAATCTCTAATAAATACTTGATCTGTTTACAACTTGTAGACAATTTATATTTTAAAAATCATATAAAGTTGTCAACTCCGCATGGAGAAAAACGCCGCGTGGTTGGAGGTGAAAAAATCCGGCATGCGCCTGACAATCGGCACCACGGCCGGATGCTTTTTAAAAGTTTTTTCCAGAAAATTGCGGGCTCTCTGGCGGTTCCACCCCGCAGGATGATGAAAGCTGCTGTATAAAGACAAATCCCCTTCATAAAATTTATCGGTTTCCAGATTTTGCGCCTCGGCGCTGGCGATGGGCAAATTGAAAATTGCCAGATTCAAAAAATCAATGCAGTCGCTGTGCGCCACGGTAAAATCCAGCGTTCTACGCGCGCTTTCTTCAATTTCCTGCGGCGTCCCGAAAAGCAGATAAACATACGCGGCGATGCCCGCTTTTTTGAGCGCCTTTAATACCTTTGCTGCATCCGTTAAATTTATGCCTTTGTTTAATTTATCCAAAACTTCCTGATCGCCCGATTCGATGCCGAGCTTCAGCATCACGCAGCCGCTTTTTTTGAGCGACAGACAAAAATCTTCATCGGCAAGCTCCCTGCTTATCCGCGCGAAGCCATACCAGGGCGCGCCCGGTGGATGCTGCGCGAGATTTTTCAACATTGCTGGCGACAGAGCGTTATCCAGAAGATGCACCAAAACCGGCTGATGTTTTTCGATAAGTTGCGCCAATTCCTCATTCACCCGCATGGCGGGCAATGGCTGATAAGGATTCTCTTCCGCCTTTTCCGGGCAAAAGGCGCACTGGTGCCAGTAACAGCCCCGCGCCGTGGAATAGGGCAAAATAAAACCGGGCGCAAGATAAAGCCGCGCAAGAAAATCATCATAATCCGGCGCGCCGTTTATTTTTTTATTTTCAACGCCCAATAGTTCCAACAATTTTTCCTCACCGGCTCCGGCAATCATTTCATCGACTAATCCTGCAAATTTATCTTTTCCGATGCCGAGCGCCGCCCAGGAAGTAACCAGCGAGCCGCCCAGCACAATTTTAATCCGCGGATTGATATTTTTAATAAACCCGGTCATGGCGAAAGCGCAAAGCGCCTGGCTTAAGTAATTTACGGAAAAGCCTACAAATTCCGGCTTGTCCTGCAAAAGCGCCATGAGGCGCGCGGAAAAATAAGGATAAAATGGATTATTATCCGGCATCTGCGCGGCGCGCAGTAAATCGGCGCTTTTTACCGGCGTCAGCATATTGTTTGCGTAATCGGAAAGCGTGATATTTACGCCATATGGTTTGCCGGACAGATTAAGCACGTGGTTTACGTCCTGCACCGCGCGTGAATACCTGCTTTTGTTCTGATAAGTTTCGATCTTTTGCAAGGCGGAAATGTTTGCCGCCAGATTTTTGCAGGCGCGCCTGCTCCAACGATCCGGCCATTCATTTTCAGCCGCACTCTGCCCCAGCAAAAAATTAATGCCTTCCGCATTGGCGTCAATTACATGATAGCTGACACCATTGGCTTTCAAACAACCGGCGAGTTTGGCAATCCCCGCCGGCGGTTCGGAGGGCTTGACCAGCGGAGGATGAATTAAAATTATTTTTGGCGTTGTTCCCATGCGACCTTATCCAATAATTTAAAATGTTTAATATTTAATTCCCGCTTAGACAAGATGATTTTTGTTCGATTTTCGCTTCTTGACAGCCGTTTGCGTTTACGCAATAGTTACTGAAATTATTTTGGGGCTTTCAACAAATCCGGGGAGGTGTTGGTATGGATTCGAAAAAACGAGGCTTAATCATCGTCATTGCCGCCGTGGTTCTGCTGGCGCTAATTGTTGTCGTCTACTACTACGCCAAATACAATGAATTCAAACGAGGAGGCATCGAAATCAAAAGCGCCTGGGCGCAGGTGGAAAATCAGCTCCAGCGCCGCTATGACCTGATTCCCAATCTGGTGGAAACCGTAAAGGGTTACGCCAAGCAGGAGCGGGAAGTGCTCATTGAAGTAACCAAAGCGCGCGCGCGGGTGGGCGGCGCGGGCGGCGTGCCGGAAAAAATCGCCGCCAATAATGAACTATCGAGCGCCTTGAGCCGGCTTCTGGTGGTTATTGAGAGATATCCGGAGCTGAAATCGAACGAGAATTTCCTGCGCCTGCAGGATGAACTGGCCGGCACGGAAAACAGAATCGCCGTGGAAAGGATGAGATACAATCAGAAAGTGGAAGCGTACAATAAAGCCATCGCCATGGTGCCTGGTTCCATCATCGCGCGCCGCGAGGGATTCAAAGAAGAGCCGTTTTTCGAAGCGGTAAAAGAAGCGCAGGGAGCCCCGCCCAAAGTGCAGTTTTAAAACTTTTCTCAAACTTCGCCCTGAGTCTTTCCCTGGATAAAGCTCAGGGTTTTTTATTATAATACGCGGTCTTCCAGACGCCGTTTTCGCTGGTGACGCGAGAAGGAATGCTTGTATTGGCGGGCCTTTTATACCTTTCAATGCCATAATCCGGGTCGTGAGGAAGCAGAAGAAATTCACCGTCCAGCTGCGGCAGAATCGGATAAATTTCCTTATTTGCCGTCGCCGCGAAAAGGTCATCAATGTTTTTAAACACGGAAAGCTCCTCGATAGTTTTTAGCGTGGGCGGCATGAGCATGATTTCTTTACTGCAATGCATTTCCAGCGCGTTTTTTGGCGTAACCCACAAAGACTCGGTAAGCTCCATCGCGTCGGCCACCGGCCTTTGTTCAGGCGGTAGTTTTGCCAGAAAAAAACGGGTATCAAACCTCATTTTTTCAAATTCCGGCGTGATCCAGTGCGCGTAAGGCACAAGTGTGTCGGGGAAGAATACAATCCCTTCTTCGCTGGCAATGTCAGCAAGTGTTATTTCAGAAGCGTAAAGCCGGCGGCGATACTCACTGTATCGCACACGCACATTCTTATCATGGAAAGAAATAAAATCGCCGGAGACACGGCCGCCCAGAAGAATGCCTACTTCCTCGAACGTTTCTCTGATGGCGGCAGTGAAAAAACCCAAAGCATCCTCTTCAGGCAACTCGCTTTCCTGCAAAATCTTGACCGGATTAAAATCGGAGTTCTTTTTCATGTAGCTTATTAGTTCAGGAAATTTATCAGCTTCTTCCACCTGACCGCCGGGAAAAACGTAAGCGCCCGCCATAAAAGATTGTTTGTGGTGGCGGCGCGCCAAAAATAACTTCCACCCGGCGCTTTCGGAATGCCGCACCAAAATTACCGTAGCCGCCTGACGAAAAACTGTTTTATTTCCACTTGAATACATAGAAATTTCCCGGATAATCTATAGCGTTATTTCTCTTTAAAAGTAAACAGATAAAAAAGCGCTTTTCTCCATAAAAAGGAAAAGCGCTTTTAATATTTTTAAATTCGCAGTTATGATCAAGCGGAAGGCTTCAATACAAGTTTGAATTCCTCCGCGCCCGCGTTTTCAACTTTTACCGAATATTTTTTTGCTTCGGCCAGCCTTGTCACGTTTTCTCTAGCGACGTTGTTGTCAACCCAAACGGCAATTGTTTCTTTGGGATTTTCTTCCATAGCCTGTTTTGTTTTCACCACGGGTATCGGACAGCCCAATCCTTTAACATCTACTTCTATCATGCTCTTTTTCCTTTCTGATTTTCATTATGGTTTAATGCCCTAGGAATTGCCGCGATAATTTCCCGCACTTTTGTCGCGGGCGTCGCCCGGGCGCATTCGCCCGCTTTTCTGTTCGCTTTAAGCGCCGCTACCGCCGCGTCATAATGCGAAAACCCCGCTGCGATAAAAGCGCCCACCATGCCGCTGATCGTGTCGCCCGTGCCACCGATTGCTTCCAACTGCGGCAGATCAGGCTTGTCGAGCGTGAATGTTATTTTACCGTCTTGCACGATATGATCGATCGCGCCCTTGACAATCACCGTTTTGGCCATGCTTTTTTGCCGATAGGCCGCCTCAATTAACTCGTCGATACGCGCGATTTTCGCGCGGAAAAGATGACGGCTAATGTAAGCCGGGTGAACCGCTTCGGCATCGGCCAGAAATTCCATTTCGGAAAGATCGGGCGTAAAGATATCAAACTGCGCGGCCAATCCGGCTGCCTTGGCGGCATACATGGAAGAGGCATCCGCCATCATGACCGGCCTAGGATCGCATTTGTCAGCGGCCGCGCAAACCTGCTTCATCAATCCCATCACAGGCAGGATGTAATGCATGAGCAGAATATTCGGATTTATCCGCGGCAAATTTTTGCTTACATAATCATAAAGCAGCCGGCTGCCTTTGCCGCCGCCGGTATCGCCGGCAAAAACCGCCCGCGGCGCGCTGTTGCGGCAATGTTTCGCGACGGCACACGCCGCGCTGGCGAGCGCCGCCGTGCCCTGCGTGCAGGGTATTTCCGCATTGCCGACGCGCAATCTGCCGCCATCGAACCTGGCTTTGCCAATGAGGAGACCCGCGTCTGCCCGAGGAATTGTTCCACAAATAAGGAGCATCTCAGAGTTCCTCCTTATTGAAGATTTCCGCGGCTTCCACAAACGCCCGGTCGAGCATCAGAGCGCAAAGCGTGTGGCCATTGTCTTTGGGGCGCGCCACGTCCGTGATTTTTTTATCCACCATGCTCAGATGCAAATACGGAATATCCGGGCAACCTCCGCCGGAGATATTCAAAATCACGCCGGTGTTTTTATCGAACGTCAGCTTCATGTTGCCGGCTTTGACCATGCAGGCATCGTCAAAATTTACAACTTTGACAACATCCAGAAGCTCACCCGCGCCTTTGAGCGGCAGAATTTCCACAAAATACGCGCCTTTTTGCGCCAGCGCCCTTTCCACCCCGACCTTTTCCACAATGTTAAACTCCACAGCCAGGTCGCAGCCTTTGCGCAGCGCTGGCGGAGGCGCGACCAGCTTCACTTCAAAATCAGCCGCCTTGAGAATTTTCTCCGCCGCTATGGCTTCATCCACGGCCGGAAAAAGAACAAGCCCGCCGCCTTCAAATTTATTTTGGTCCTTTTTTTTAAACAGCATTAAACGAAAACCTTTTTCCAGACCGGCTTCAGAATCGAACTGAACAGCAAACATTGCATTGTTTGCCCAACGGGTTTGAAGCCCGCGGCCGGCGCCAGCCGACTAAACCGGTCAGGTTAAAAGTATCGCTATTTTGCTTTCTGCAACATGGCAAAACCGATAACCAGGCAGAAAACCAAACCGATAATTACGGCCACTGGTCCGAAAGCTGCAACGCCCTTGGGAGAACTGGCGAGTGTAAAGTTATGCGCGAAAGCCGCTCCGGTTATCATACCGATAACGAACACGCCCGCGTCCAAATCGCCTTCACCGGACATAAAAAGCTGCCGGCCGGGGCAACCGCCCGCCAACGCGAAAGCCAGGCCTGCCAGAGTCATGCCCAAGAAGTTCCAGACATGATTGGTATGGGCAATAGGCTGTCCTTCAAAACCGAGGTTAAACTGGCCGAAAATCAGGTTGGCCAGAAAGGCGAACAAAAGCAGCGCGCCCACGCCGCTGATCAGGTGAAAATCTTTCGTCATCATCGCGTCGCGAAACGCGCCCATCGTGCAGAAACGGCTGCGCTGCGCCAAAGTTCCGATAACCAGACCGGCAACCAGACTGACAAAAAGAGGCGCGTGCTTTGAGCCGGGGCCTTCCACGCTGGTGAAAATGGGGCCGCCTTCGGCAAAATGAACATTAAAAATCGCGAGCAGCAACAACGCTAACATGAAAGCCGGCATTATCCAGCCGGTGGCTTTTGCCTGCGTATAAGAACGCCCCAAAGTAAACCCGCGTTTAAGGAACTGCACGCCGATAAAAACGCCAAAAACCAAACCCAATATGCCCAAAATGGCGTTGCCATCACCGCCGGCCAAGCGCAGCAACATCCGCCAGGGACAGCCCAAAAATACCAGCGCGCCGATCATGGCAAACATGCCCAGGAAAAATCTGATGAGTGGGGCGGAACCGCCGCGTGGTTTATATTCACCGGCAAGCATAGCCGCGGCAAGCGCGCCCAACACAAAACCCATGATTTCCGGGCGCAGATACTGAACAACCGCGGCCCGGTGCAGGCCCAGAGCGCCGGCGATGTCGCGTTCAAAACAGGCAACACAGATGCCCATATTGCCGGGATTGCCCAGATACTGCAAAAGCGCGGCGCCGGCACCGATAATCGCGCCGACAACGATGATTCCCCAGCGTGAAGAAAAAATATTTTTCATAATAAAAATCATCCATGTAAGATTAGCGTAGTTTTTAACAGCCGGGTGGTTAAAAAGCAAATTCAATAAAGTAATATCCTGATATTGTTTATCATATTTAGTAATAAGCGCCAACTGACTCAAACTTTAAAGAATAGTTATTATTCCATATATTTATATTTTATCTGGTCGGCTTTTCCATTTCGTGATAATACGCCCTCATGAACACGGATCATTTTAAAAACATAACCCTGCAGCAAATGGAAGCGCTCATCTGTCTCGCGGAAGAGGGAAGCTTCAGCTTGGCGGCAAAAAAAATGCACCTCACGCAGCCGGCGCTGACCAAAAGCATACGCAACGCGGAGGACTATTTAGGGGCGCGGCTGGTCAACAGAAGCAGCACGGGCATCACGCTGACTCCGGAAGGAAAGATACTATACGACTACGCGCGGCGCATGATCAAGCTGCGCGACGAAGCGAAAGAAAAAATCACTTCCCTGGGCGCGAACACCGGCGGCAATATCTATATCGGCGCCAGCACCATTCCGGCCACATACATCCTGCCGCGCGTCTTGGCCGCCCTGCGCCAAAAAAATCCGGAGATTACCGTCAACATCAAAACAGCGGACAGCGAAGAAGTTATGAACATGGTCTTGGCGGGCGAGGTGGAAATGGGCATCATCGGCAAGAAACCGGTAAATAAAAAACTTTCCTCGAAGAAACTTTGGAAAGATAACCTGAATTTGGTTGTTTCTCGGACGCATCCCTGGAGCGTGAAGAAAGCAGTCTTGATGAAAGATCTGCTGAACGAACCTTTTGTCTTAAGAGAAAAAGGCTCGGCAACACGCGATTTTCTCGAGAGCTACCTCAAAGAGGAAAAATCCGTGAATCTTTCACAATTCAACGTTTGCGCGGAAATGGGCAGTTCCGAAGCGGTAAAGGAATCCGTGATCGCCGGCCTGGGTGTTTCGATAATTTCCAGTCACGCCGTGGCGCGCGAAATCGCGCAGGGACTGCTGGCGGAAATTACCATCCAGGGGTGCCGGATGGAAAGAAATTTCTACTTCATATACCGATATAATTTCGATTTTCGCCCGATGCATAAAACTTTCGCGGAATTTCTTGATGGTTTTATTGCCGACGTAATCGGTGTGTAAATTAATTCTTCTTTCTGGTATATTTACTAAAAATGAAGGACGGTTATTATTACTGTCCCGTTATAATGAAATAAGCGACTAATAAGGTGTCTTATGCTTTCCTTAAAATCAAAATCATTAATACGCAAGCTATCGATAATTTTCGCAGGCGCCGCCTTGGTTCCCTTTATTATTTTATATTATCTGTATACCCAGTTTGACGGCAGCGAAAAACTAGACAGGCTCTTCAGTATCAAGTTCAGCATTATATTAATCATCGTCGGGACACTTCTGCTTTTCGGTTTTCTTTTCATAAGAATGACCTTTAAAAAAATAGTTTTGCTGAAGAATGCCGTGCAAAAATCGTCAACATCTTCAATAAGCGCCGAAGACGAAAGGATGATCCGCAAACTCGCCGAAGAGGAAGAAGGAGAAATAGCAGATCTGGCAAAATCTTTTCTGAATATAGTGCAACAAGGCATGCCGAAGAGCAATGAACCCAAGAAGGAAGCAGTTAAAATTACAGAACCTGATAAACCGCAGAGCAAAGCAAAAATAAGCAATGTTGTTCCGCTGGTAAATTATGATAACTTGTTGCAGGAAATTATCGAAAGTTTAATTGACGCCGTCGGCGCGCGCTACGGAGCTTTGTTCGCATACGAAATCGGGGAGTACAAACTGAAAGCATGGATGAGCAGAGATAATATTACGCGGGAGCAACTTTTATCTTCCGCTAAATTATATTTCGATAAAATCGGCAAGGAAAAAATGCTTTTTCTTCCGCAGGAATCAGAGACAAACAGCAACCCCGTCAAGATATTTTCTCCCCCCCTGGCATGTTCGCCTTTAATTTATGCCAATAACTTTTTGGGCATGATCATGTTAAGCGGCAATATTTACTGGAAACATATGGATAATTTTTCGAACGAACATATGTCGGTGATCCTGAACGTGAGCCGCCAGCTTGCCGCTTCTTTTACCTGTGCCTGGATAGAAAATAATTTTGACCGGACTATCTTTGAAGCAATGGTGGCGCTGGCACAGGCCGTGGAAGCGAGAGACCCCTATTCAAGGGACCACGCGGCGCGCGTCAGCAGATACGCGCAAAAAATCGGCGAATTAATGGGGCTAAAAGAAACGGATATTGAAGCTCTGCGCGATGCCTCCTTGCTGCATGATATCGGCAAAAAAGGAATAAAATACGGCATTTTATTCAAATCAGGGAGGCTGGAACAAGATGAACTTCAGCTTATCAGAAACCATCCGGTTGTCAGCGAAATGCTTGTCTCGCCTTTAAAATCATATGAACATCTTCGGAAACCCATACGCCATCATCATGAACTGCTCGACGGCGGCGGTTATCCGGACGGGCTTAAGGGCGAAGATATCACGATCATTACAAAAATTCTCGCCGTCGCGAACCTTTACGATATCCTGCTGATGCAGCGGCCCTACAGGTTACGCATGAATCACGCGGCGGCAAAAAAAGAAATGGGCAATTTGGCCAAAGCGGGTAAAATTGACAAAGAAATTTTACAGCACCTTTACAGTGCCATAAACATACTAAGGAAAGAAAATCCGCAGGAATACGACCCGGCAAATCAAACGCTATCGCGCAAAGAAGCTTTTCTGGGTTTGTTAAACTGGAAACAAAACAGATAACTTTTCCAAGAAGGCGTGATATTCAGATTGTTTGTTTGGTGCCGGAGGTCGGAGTCGAACCGACATGCTCGCGAGGAGCGGGGGATTTTGAGTCCCCTGCGTCTACCAGTTTCACCACTCCGGCACGGGTTGCGATTATATAAACGAGTCTGATAAAGTCAAGCTAAAATCAAGTTGACAGTGCTCTATGCCTGTGTTAATTGGGCTGCACATTTTTTCAGCACTCTTAAGGGGTTGTAGCTCAGCTGGGAGAGCGCTTGAATGGCATTCAAGAGGTCAGGGGTTCGATCCCCCTCAGCTCCACCAAGGATATGAAAGGAAGCATCTGAAACCGGTGCTTCCTTTTTTCGTTTTTATAAATCCTGTGCCTGTTTTTTGATGTTGATTCTTTTTTCCCTGATTAGCTGCTCTTTGTTCCCTGCTAGCCAGGAACGCATGGCTTCTTCCTGCTTGACGGTCAAAAGCATTCTTTCATAGACTTCTTTTTTAGCCGCGAAATCCTTCATGTCCACCTTGCTCAAATCCTTGAGCTTAAATACAAAGTAGGCATTATTGATGAAGAGAGGATTGTCCGGATAAGGACTGGCCAAGGACAACTGATACAGCGTGTCGGCATCGCCCTGGTTGGGTCCCAATTTCGGAATGGGTTCCCCGGGACGGAAAAATCCCGTTTCGTTCACCGGCAGACCTTTGGCGCGGGATAGCTTATCCAATGGTTCACCGGCCTTTATTCTGTCCAGAACCAGACGCGCCTCCCGCGCGGCCAGGCGGTTTCTTTCAAAAAAGACGAAATGCTTTCTTACTTCGCTTTCAATTTCTTTCAAGGGCGGCAGATAAGCGGGTTTCTTTTCGGCCACCTCTAAAAGATAATAGCCATTATCC